>NZ_JBHSQV010000174.1:0-64707 GCF_042658665.1 Marinicrinis lubricantis | reverse complement strand
GGAGTTCACCTCATCTCAATTGGTTGGTTTAGTCGCTTAACCTATTCGAGATTTGGGGAGGTACTCCTTTTTCTATGTCTAAAAAAGTCAGTCATATCAAGGCATGAGATTTATGAAATTGATTCAATATAGCTTTAAATACGAAAAAGGAACCTTGCATCAGCAAAGGCTCCTGTAGTTTCATCTGATTCTATTTTACTCATTTAGACCATAAATCTTTTCGCATTGCGGGCACGTGCCTTCTCCGCTTCTTCTTCTCGATTGCGGGGCTCTGCATTCGTTGTTAACGAATTCAGCAGATGGCGCACCACCTCCGAGACATCCTCCACCGCCCGATGGAATGCCTCTTCATTCACTTTCGAGGGTTTGTTCGTTCCGGTAATTTTTCTAACGAATTGAAGAGAAGCTGCTTGAATTTCTCGATCTGTCGCCGGAGGGTCGAAATTGAACAGCGGCTTAATGTTTCTGCACATATCGTTCATTCTCCTTATCATCCATATTTAATAATGCTCATACAGCGATCAAAGCCACAATTACAGGGATTGAGCCGTCTCAACGATTCGTATGCCTCTTTCTTCTAACGCTGTAATATCTCATCGCCGCAGGCACTCCTTTAATTTCAAGGACACCATCATAAATCAGCTCTCTTAACCTGTATTCAAAATAAGAGTCCCCTATGTACTGGTCACAATAGCCGATCGCTTCGCCGATCAGTCGAGCAGCTTTGATAAACCCGTTATCTTCTGCTGGAGGTCTCAGCTTGTCCAGCTTCTGCAGAAGATAATGATCGTAATAATCAACGGGAACCTCCTCCACTGCATTCTCCCGCCAAATACGCAGCACGCCTGAACGCTCCGAAATGACCTGCCATTCCCGCTTCAATTGAGCGATTGCGGCATCATTCAAACGATCCCCTTCATCAATGTGAAGAAGTGCCTGCTGCAGTTTGTCAGGAGGAATTTCACCCGAGTGTAAATATGTCATAGAGACATCCGGACGATTGTAGAGCTTTTCACAAATCGCACAACCGTCATGCACAGATGTACTGTTGCCTTTTTTGCTCCCGCTTAGTAAATGGATCGCATGCCTCATCCCCACTTGCTCGCGTGCACTACGGCTTGTCCAGATGATCATTCGGGCCTGATCAGGGATTCGTTCTATCTTGTCCAATAGATCGTTATATTCCTCTTCGACATCAGCGTAGGCTGTGAATGCTTCTGAGATATTTTCATGAAACCATTTACTGCGAGCCTTCCTCCCTTCCGATGTATCCAGTCCATTTAACGGTCCGATCGCGTAATTTTCTCTTAGCGTGATCACCTTGTGCGTTTCAGACCAGCCGAGGTTCTGGAGTGCGTGCTTCATAGAACCAGCAAAAGAATCGCCGCAGACGACATGGACATGCGTGCTTTCCGGGGCAGGATCCCACTTGCCCTTCTTTTCTTGAAATTTGATCAAATCATCGTACAGCTGGATAAGCTTGGCAACGAACTCTTCATGCAAATCAGGCTGTTCCTTTAACCATTTGATTTCTCTCAAAACAAAACCCAAATACGTTTTCAATTCTCCGCTATCTAATTGATCAATTGCTTTTTTGATGACTAGCAAATCGTTCATTTCCATAGATGTTACCCTCTCCTAAAACCATATATCGTAGAGCCTCGTCTTACCATCAATATGTCGTTCCAAATTCAGAATTTAAGCATTGACGAATAACCATTAACCCATACTTTATTGGTACGCACCATAAAATTCCATTCCCATTTATTTGAGTTTGGATATGTAATTAATAATTCAATTTCATGAATGATATAACCTTCCTTAAAACATCTTACGATATTTGAACGAAAACACTTACAAAAAAGTTCCGTTTTGCAGCATGCAGTATTTTTTGGCTAGAGCCTATTACAATTGGAATGAGTATTTATGGTAGAATTGGGTTGGTTAAAAATAACAAAAATATACAAATTCATTAATCAATTGTGAAAGGATGATGAGGGGGATTTGAAGAAACACTGGCCATGGATTTTTTCTTTACTGCTTATTGCCTCCTGGGGCGGGAACGTCTGGTATTATGAATCTCAAAAGTTAGAAAAGCCCATATACTTAGAGCATTACTATGAAATCTCTACCGATTTATTGAGCCACATGAGTATCTACTTTATTACGAACCGTGATTCTGAACGCGAGCCATATCAATTCCGTGTGAATGACGATATCGTACTGAATGTAGCACAAGTAAGAACAAGAGACGAGCGTGGGCGTTTGCAGCTGAGGGAAGCTGCTGTCATGCCTGTATCCGATCAAATCTTCCGGAACTTAGAAAACTCTCTTCGGTTTGAGCAAGCTACGGTATACTATAGCGACGGTCTGGTGGATACTGTCTCCCTAGGGGAAATTATCGTTCATCCCCGTTCACAAAGTGAGTATGATTTAGAATTCAGTTTTTCAAGCAGTTCTTCTAACGGTACTGGCCGTTGGGGGAGTACCGTTCAGGAAGATATCACGGTTGCCTCGGTGACGCATAGCTTTCCGGAACTGCTTTCCGATTCAATAGATATTCTAGTGAACGGGAAGTCCTATGTAGATACGACCGCTTTCCCCTTAACTCTCAATAAAGGGGATCCATTAGGTGGCTCTTATATATTCCAGCTGGATAACGAGGATGTCCGTCGTTTTCATGCGTATCAACTGATGATTACGATGAAAGATGAACAGGGTCATATCATCAATGTGCAGTATATCAATGAGCAGCCTCAATTATATGATGAACATCTGAGGTCCTATGTTCGCCTGCGGAAAGGAGGAGAAAGAGAGCTTTAACTACCGCATTTCATCGTTTCGGATGGGGCATCTTGTTAGTGCTTTTGGACTTGCGTATTCAATCTCTTGATGTGCTTCCCGATGTTATTGGTTACGGGTTGATGTGGAGTGCTATTCACATTTTGGGGCAATACCGAACAGCATATAACAAAGCTTGGCCATATGCAGCCATCCTTACCTTCCTTGCTGTTCCGGAGCTCATCGTACCGCCTAACCAGAGTACGTCTGCGTTTGTTCCGTCAAGTGAATCAATCCTACAACTCGCTTTTACTAGTTTGATGCTGCTTCTCATGATGCTCCTTATGCATCAATTCTTTACTGCCTTATCTCAGCATGCATCCGATTCAGGTGCCAACGATTTCGCAGCAGAAACCCATTCCCGGTTGACGTTGCTATGGGTTCTTTCGGCTGGCTCTCTTTTTCTTTTTCCTTTTATGATTAATATAGAATCCTCCTTAGTGACGTATTTTTACTTTTCGGCAAGTATATTCGGCATCATTGCCTTGCTGCTGCTTATTGGTACATGCCGACGTGCGCCATCAAAAATTCAAGATCAGGCTTCAGTTTCGGACGATCCGACTTCAGAGGGGAATTCATAAAATACGTATATTTACTTCTTTTTTCACCACGATCTGATCAAACTTCTATCAATCTCCGTTTCACAAGAAAAAGTGATGAAAACAACGAAAAACCCTTGATAATCAAGGGTTTTCGTTGTAGATATGATCTGTAGTGGGCTCGAACCACTGACCCCCACCCTGTCAAGATGGTGCTCTCCCAGCTGAGCTAACAGATCATGAATTATATTTCGTTCAGCGACAAAATTAATAATAACAAGATATGCTTTTGTTGTCAAACCCAAATTTTCACTACCAATTGCAGTCCTTTGAATGGGTCACTGTGCATATCATATTGGCCAACAATGATAAACGAATCGTGATGCTCCACGACTTTTTTCGAAACAATTTCCAACCATTCACGTACTAACAATCAAACAACTCAATAACGCATTTATGTGCAAGACAATGTCCAGAGGAGGAATCAGCATGAACGAAAAAGGGTGTATTAAATGTGGAAGCCGGGATGCAGGTACGAAAGAAGTCGCGATGACGGGAACCGGACTATCCAAAATGTTCGATATTCAAAACAACAAATTTCTCGTCGTATACTGCAACAACTGCGGCTATTCGGAATTTTATAATAAGCAGTCTTCTACCGGATCGAATATCCTCGATTTGTTTTTCGGATAGTGATCCAAGACTGTTCGCCGTATCCCTCAAAGGGTTTGACCAGCTATTCAAGCTGGAGCAAGCCTTTTTGTTATATCTCTTTTTCGTGATAAAGGTAAATAGAGGTATAATTTTCTAGCATACGGGAAACTTACCATGTAGTGAATTCGAATTTTCGATAAAGGTCCTCGCGTTTTCAATATAGAAAACTAATGAAAATCAAAGCATAGGAGTGATGGATTCCATGAAAAAACAACTTATACTGCTTTTCGCAGCTGCCCTTATCTTACTCAGCGGATGTGGAAACGGAAATAACGAGAACGATGCGAATCAGACAAGCGAACATTCAGAGGAACACTCCGAAATGAACCATTCTTCTACGGGCGAGGTGCCAGAGCAGTTAGAACCAGCGAATTCCCCCACCTTTCCCATTGGAAGTCAGGCTGTTATCCAGGCGAACCATATGGAAGGGATGAATGGAGCAACCGCTACCATTACTGGAGCATTTGATACGACGGTATATGCTGTATCTTATACACCAACAACCGGAGGAAAACGAATCACGAATCACAAATGGATCATACACGAGGAAATTCAACATGCCGGGGATCAGCCATATGAGCCAGGCACAGACGTTGTCCTGAATGCGGATCATATGGAGGGCATGCTCGGTGCCACGGCTATAATTGATTCCGCAGAACAAACAACGGTGTATATGGTCGACTATACACCGACTACAGACGGCGAACCCGTCAAAAATCATAAATGGGTAACGGAAAGAGAGCTTAACGTCCCGTAAAGGAGACATATTCCATCCATCACAATTCGCCACCGCTTCATCTGTATCTAAAGCCTTGACCAGCAAGGCTTTTTTTCATGCATTTTTCAATCTATAATCTATCGCCTTGTCCCTCCCTCCTCTTTCTGTGGACCAAACATGCTGCTCTTATCATGTTGTATTGCACTTTGAGGACAAACCACATACAATGAATAGGCACGACTTCTATCGAACGACTACAGGTGATTCCATGTCATACATCATTCCAATTCAATATGCTTTCATGCTCTTCCCAATGGCAGCGTTCCTTTTTACGCTGCCGTTCCTGCTGTACCAATATCGGAAGTATGGATATATTAACAAAATCCGTGCCGTTGTTTTGTATGCTCTTCTGTTGTATTTAATGAATGCCTACTTCCTGGTGATCCTTCCGTTGCCAGATACGCAGCAAACCTGTACGCCTGAATCAATGATCCATGATCCATATCAGTCAACGCCTTTTCATTTTATAGAAGATATCGCGAATGAGACCCAAGTGAATTTATCTAAACCGGGAACTTATATATCCCTTCTTGGAGAGAGAGCCTTTCAGCAGGTAGCATTTAACGTACTGATGCTAGTCCCTTTCGGCATGATATTGCGTTATTATTTCCAGAGAAGCTGGGTACGCACGATTTTCACGTCGCTGCTTCTTTCGCTCTTTTTTGAAATAACACAGGTTACCGGCTTATACGGCATTTATGAATGTCCTTATCGATTATTTGACGTGGACGATTTGATTGCGAACACATCCGGAGGACTGCTCGGGTATATCATTGCTCCGTTATTAACCCGCTTCCTGCCGAAGACAGAAGAGCTCGATGAAGGAATCGTATTGGACGAGCTGCCAATCGCCTTAACAAGACGACTGCTTGCTTTAGGAGTCGATTACCTTCTGCTCCTGCTTCCCATTGGATTCATTGTCATGGTCAGTGAACCAATATACGCCTTATTGCCGATACTTGCTTATTTCATCTTTGTACCGTGGATAACGAACGGATATACATTCGGTAAATGGCTGCTCCGCATCCGACTCATAGGACAAGGAGAACGTATTGAACTAGCCGAATTGGTTCACCGTTATGGGCTCCTGTATGCTGGTTGGGGCGGAATGAATATGCTGCTGCTATCAGGGGTTGTAAAAGAGTTTCCTATCATCATCACACAGCTAATCATGTTCGCCGTATTTCTGGTTGATGTGGTCTTCGTATTGCATATCATCAGCCGTCTATACCGAAAAGATAAAAGACTGCTCCATGACAAGTGGAGCCATACCCGCCAGCGCGTTCGTTAGGCGTTCACCACCACACTTTCAGGAAGCAAAAGGCAGAGTCAGAGTCGCTAAGCGATCTCGATGCTCTGCCCTTCAAAAGAATTCGTTATAGTTGTTACCTATTGATTATATATCTTTTATATATTTCAACAATATTCAAGATCCAGCTATAATGATCCTAACATCTCCATATATTGTTGCATGACTATCCCATTCATCAAAAGGAGCGTGCTGACACATGAAATGGAACACTGAAACGTACGACCAGTTTCACTCTTTCGTTTCCTCCTACGGAGCAAGCTTAATCTCATGGCTCGAACCAAAGCCGGCCGAACAGATACTGGATCTGGGATGTGGAACTGGAGATCTGACGAAGGCAATTGCGGATTCTGGCGCACGAGTCATCGGCATAGATGCTTCGCAAGAAATGATTGATGCCGCACAAAGAAAGCATCCTCAATTAAAATTCAAAGTGGCCGACGCAAAGCAATTCCAGATGGACAATCTGCAGGATGCGGTCTTCTCCAATGCAGCCCTGCATTGGATACGCCCACCAGAGCAGGTAGTGGAATGCGTAGCTGCAGCACTGAAGCCGGGAGGCCGATTTGTCGCAGAATTCGGCATGAAAGGCAACGTACAATCCATCACCGATGCCGTCATTGAGTTGTCCGATCAGAAGCTGGGAATCGACCTCGCCTCGTCCTTCCCATGGTACTTTCCACCCATAGGCGAATACATCATTCTGCTGGAAAAGTACGGTTTCCACATTCGTCTGGCGGAATCCATTCACCGCCCTACACCGCTCGCTGAAGCCGAACAAGGTCTGGCGATTTGGCTCGATCAATTCGCAGGAGGATGGCTTTCATCTTTGACCCCCGAGCAGCGTAGTCTCCTATATACAGCGATAGAGCAACAACTAGCGCCGTTATTTTTCAAGGAAGGCCGATGGGTCATTCATTATCAGAGGCTGCGTTTTATCGCCTATCGCGCTTAAGAAGTAAAGGTGGTTCCGGAGTCGCGGACAGATGCCTGATGTGACAGCTTCGCTTTACGGTCTCTCATATAAGAGACCGTAAGCGTAAGAAGCGGCACCCTCAATGAAAGCCCGAACGATCTCCTTCATCTTCAATCCCACTTTATAAGCTACCCCGATGCAGCTAAGAACCCCGCGGCATGAGACCAGTTGACAGCATAAGAAACGAGCAAACCTCCAGCATAATAAGAATTAAATAAACAAATGTCGATTGCCTGATGATCAATGGTTTTCTTCCTTTCTAATTGAGGTGCATGTACCTGCTTGCAACCTTTTATGCACGCTTTCCGTCTAAAACGGTGAAATTAACCAAATAATAGACTTGAAGGAGTGAGGCAGCTCATGAAGCACCGTTTCAAGACGGTCATCACGACCATGCTCGTGTTTCTGCTTATGATCACCGGCAGCGTATTTGCTTTCAATGACATTGACCATTCTCCCAACAAAGACAAAATTATGCAGCTCAGAGCCCTTGGAGCCGTACATGGTGTAAATGAAGAGCAATTTATGCCCGAAACGGAAATGACCGTCGCTCAAGCCGTCAGTATGCTCGTTTCCAGCTTCAAGCTGAATATCGATCATATCCAATTTGTAAAAGAGCCGATGGCATCAGATTCCTTTAACCATGTCCCTGAAGATGCTTGGTATACGGATGCGTTCATCATCGCGAAATTGAACGGATTACCGTTAGACCGGGATATCCGGCCTCAGGACAAAATCACTAGAGAGCAGTTCGCCCATTTGCTATTACACGCGCTTACCGCCAAAGGTGAATATGCATTTACAGAAATGTACTTCATGCTTGAAGATGAAAGTGAAGTCGATGAAGCTTATATGGGCAGTATCCAGATGCTGCTGAATGGCAAAATCATTACACTCGATGAAAACAACAAATTTTATCCAAAACGTGTTATCACTCGAGGGGAAGCGGCGGGAATGATTTTCGACGCATTGGAATTTGTGAAACGAATGAATGAACCCATTCCCGATGTGCCAAACGGTGACGATCCCGTATCGAGCGATCCGGTCCCTCCTGTCCTGGATGAACCCGTTCAGATCGACGACGAGCCTGAACTGAAAACCGTGATGCTGCAGGATGAAATACAACAAGTCATAGTCACCTGGGGAGCCAAACCGAATTCTGGATATGACATTCGTATTGAAAAGATCGAATTCAAAGAGCAGGGTGAGGCCCACATTTATGTAAGACGTATACAACCGCAAGAAGGACATATGTACCTGCAGGTTATCACGCATCCGGAAGATAGAGCTTACTTATCCAAGGAATGGAAACCTGTATTAAAGCTCATTGAGGATGAGCCGATCCAATAACTTCCCCTGCAGAACCTATAAAAAAGCTTGCTCAACCTCGTCGGGAAGAGCAAGCTTTTTTCATTTGATCTGTTTAAACTTCCAAGGCACTAAAAAAAACCTTGTTACTCCAAGGTTTCTAATCATGGTGGGCCTTGAGGGACTCGAACCCCCGACCAATCGGTTATGAGCCGACCGCTCTAACCAACTGAGCTAAAGGCCCTCAAAAAACATAGTTTGGTTGCGGGGGCAGGATTTGAACCTGCGGCCTTCGGGTTATGAGCCCGACGAGCTACCGAACTGCTCCACCCCGCGTCAATATGCCGCTGACGCATTTTAGGACAGCGACAAATAATAATATATACTAATCAAGGGCCTTTAGTCAAGGGGATTTTATGATTTTATTTGATTCAGTCAAACTTCTTCTCACAACATATATCGGACGCCAAATCGGCCTTTTTTGGATTTGAATACCTCTACCGTATCCGGGCATTCATACCCGTAGATCCACCAATCCTCTTCCATTCTTCGGGCCATACAGCTGGCTTGAAATCGGCTGCTGTACAATCGGTTCCAATATACCCACTTCATTTCAATCCACACTCCATTTGATCATCTAGCTTCTACTAGCATAACCAAAAGAAGTGCATTTGTTACGCCCAAAATCCTCATCCTTGATAAAATCATGATTTTCGTGATCAGCCTGCGTCCTCCTGCAGCTCCGCTTCTTCTTCATCTCTTTTCCGATGCGCAATACGTCCAGAAGCAGAAGCTGCAATACTCGCGACCAGATCGTCAAGAAAAGTATGAACTCCTTTCCCATTCTTCGTATCCAACCTTTGGATAATACCTACCTTATGTTTATCCAAATGCCCAAACGTCGTCACACCGATGCTGCCGTAGCCAAGAACGGAACCTAATGCCAACGTTTCATCACAGCCAAAGAGGCCTTCGTCAGCTTCTACAATGGACTGAAGCGGCTCTGAAAGCATCCCTTTCTCCGCTAATACGTCCAGTTCAATCCCAACTAAAATCGCATGCTGCAGTTCCCTTTTATTCAATACTTTCTGAACACTGTCGGCACAATCAGCGATCGTCAAATCCGGATCATATGGAGATTGCATTTCATATACAATTTCCGCAATATCTTGAATGGTCACGCCTCTAGCTTCCAACTTATTCATAACGGCTTCACGAACTTCTCTGCTGTGCACTCTTCTTGCCATAATCCTATAACCTCCTGTCTGAGCATTCCGATACCGATTCATATCATTATAACATGCCTCACACTCCGCGGAAAAAAAACAGGACCAATCCTTCCAATTTGTAAGGAATTGGCCCATAAGACACTGTTGCTTATTTCACGGGTAAAGTCACAGCACCATCTGACGCACTATCACTCTGTTCTTGGCTCATACGCTGTAAAACCTCGTCACCGCGGGTCTTCCACTGCTGAAGACCTTCCTTCACAGTGATTTGCTCTTGAAGTACTTGATTAAACACATCGTATGCTATGGAATAAACTTCCCAATAGTTTTGTCCGTTTTTATTCATTTCACCATATGGATCCGGACCAGGTTTCAGTGTGTAGAAAGCTGCCAAGTTAATGTTCATGCCTGCTGGCTGTTCAATATACGACTTCCGAGCCACCATATTATAGGAGCTCTTTGATTTGAGTTCGGCCCATTCTGTTCCATTAATAAATTGAATGAACTCCCAAGCATCTTCCGTATTTTGCGCATTTGCAGCAATACCCATAATCGGATCCATACTCATAAATCCACCTACATCCGGCTGAGCTGCATGTACGGGATACGTTACAACGTCCCAAGCGAATGGAGTGAAACCTTGAATTTGATCACCCAATTGCATTGCTGTTGTAATTTCATTAATTTGACCATAGCTGAGCAGCATCATCGCAGTTCTTCCAGATAAGAAAGCATGATCGAAATAACGGCTGTATCCACCATCTGGCATGTTGCTGTAATCCGGCGGCTCAGGGAATACATTTTGCTTTTTCAACTCTATCATTTGCGTCCAAACTTGTTCCCATTCCGGTGTATCGACAAGCATCGTTTTTCCTTCATCATCAAACATTCTCAGCCCTAACGGAGCTGTATAATAACGCATGTCGTCATACAAGTTCATGCTATTGGAATACGAGGAAAAAGCGAAACCGAATTTCTTCTCTGGAGCGCCTGCAAAATGTGCACTGACAAGCTGCGCTTTTTCAAATACTTGATCCCATGTCATATTATCTGTGGGATATTCAATTCCGGCTTCATCAAACATATCCTTGTTGTAAACTAAAGCGCTCGGAGAAAAAGTAGGAGCGAGTGCATACAACTCTCCGTTTCCAATTTCCCGAAGACCTTCGATCACCGTTGGAACGAAATCTTCAATATCAAACTCATCATTTTGAATATACGTTTCTAACGATTGCAGCAGATTCTCATTTACCATGTCTGCAAGGACCGTTTGATCAACAAATACGATATCCGGCGGGTTGTCGCCTTCGATCAATGCTTTCATCGCTTCGGAAGGATCCGGCTCTTCGTAAGGTTGGTCAGATGATCTTGTCATATAGATCTCATTCCAATTAACGGCGGAGACAAATTCAATTTCAATGTTCTTATGGGTAAATTCGAAAAGATCCGTATACTGGCTTCTCATGCCTTCGTTGTAACCGCCATCCCCATAGAGGGTTGCAATGCGAAGCACACGCTTCTCATCGTCAGATCCCCCGGAATTGTTATTGCTGCATGCCGCAAGGAAGGTCGCCATGACCATCATCAAAGCAAGCACGGCTGCCGTAAAAGCCTTTCGGTTAATTGTTTTCATCCTTGTTCCCCTCCAGTAGTGTCGGTGACTTAATGATAATTTTCTCCCCGTCGAATTCCATCGACGCCTTGCTGTCAATGCTGAGCGCCTGCAAATAATCCTTCGGAATTTGCAAACGTCCCACACGATCGACAACTACATACTCCTCATGGGCATCTCCAATTTTGCGATGTCCGTCCAGCGATAGAAGATCCAGATTCGGATTTCGCTTGATAAACTCGGTACTGGTCAGTCCATCGCGAATGGCGACGACCCGGTCTACCTTTCCGGCTAATGAAAGATCATGTGTAACAATCACAATCGTAACGCCTAGTTCTTGATTCATACGCCTGAAAATATCCATGATCATATCTGAAGTTTGGGTATCCACAGAACCGGTAGGTTCGTCGGCGAGCAATAGCTGTGGACGATTTGCAAGCGAAATCGCGATTGCGACCCGCTGCTGCTCCCCTCCGGAAAGCTGCTGCAGCTTGTTGTACATTCGGTCCTTAAGACCTACCCATTCTAGTAGTTGTTTGGCGTATGTACGGTCGTATTTTCCGCTGAGCATCATGGGCATCTCAACATTCTCAAGCGCAGTCAAATACGGAAGCAGATTTCGCGCATTATTCTGCCAAATGAAACCGACTGTTTTCCGTTTATATTCGACGAGCTGCTCGTCAGTGATTTTCAGTAGGTTCCATTCTCCTACACGTACCTGTCCGGCAGAAGGGCGGTCCAGACCGCCCAATATGTTCAGCAGAGTCGATTTACCGCTTCCGCTGTTGCCGATGATGGCCATCATTTCGCCCGGCTTCACGTGAATGTTCAGCCCTTGCAGCGCCACAACCTCGATTTCATCTGTTTTATAGATTTTAACGAGTCCTTCACACTCAATCATGAATTACCGCTCCTCTCCCAGCTTCACCGCTTGATGAACGCGAAGCTTACGGATGTGCATGAGCAGCAGTCCCGCTCCAATAAGCATCATGACGGCGACAACGATGTATAATTGCATAGTATCTTGGCTGTCGAATACGACGCGGAATGGCGGCACCTGTTGCTTCGCGCTTTCTGACGTCTCCAAGAAAGGTAAATATAGCAGACTGGCAATTTTCCCAATCACAATCCCCAGACAGATCGCAAGTCCAGCGGTGAAACCCTGTTCCAATAGCAGCATGCCCGTTAATTGTTTGCGGGACAGTCCCATCGCTCTAAGTACACCAAATTGAACCACCCGACTCGACAAGTTAAAGAACCAGTACAGGACGTACCCGACGAGTGAAACGATCACCGACACTAAAAATCCGAGGGACAGGATGCCGAACACGCCGCCACGTGACGGATGCTTCTCCTGCTGCGCCAGTTCAATCCGCATATCTTCTATAGAAGCAAGCTGGATTCCCTGATTGGCAAGCTCCTCCATCAAAGGCGCGGTCAGCGCACCAGCCTTCATCTTGAGCCAAACCTCATATGGAATCATTGGCACTTGATCGTAAATATAATCCAAATTCGTAATGAAGAACGGCTCTTCATCCGGATATTGTGAAGGCCAATACGGGACGATTCCGGCAACGACGAATTCAACGGATTGCTGGTTGATTGAAATGTTCATGATATTTCCGGGCTCTAGACGGTATCGCTTTGCGAACCCTTCAGGAACTAACACGGCCGCTTCGTGGAAACCAAGCAAGTTCAAGTATTCATTCTGGTGATGCGGAAGCAGGTCTCCATCACGGAACCAGGCGACATTGCCAAACGTCGTATTATCAATACCGAGTACCGTACCTTGACCTGCAGTCTTACCGGCTACCACTGCGTTTCCTGGTGTTTTCAGAACGCGTGCTGCTGACTCAACCCCTTCCAACTGCTCGAAGATCCGGAATGGAGGTTCTCGATAAGTCACCGTAGGAGGAGGCCCATTCTGTCCCGGATTGCCGCCGGGCTGACCAGAAGGCTGTCCGCCGCCTCCATTGCCGCCAGAACCACCACCGCTGCCATTTCCACCGTTTCCATTGCCGCCGCCATTATCCGGCGCTTCTGGATAAACTTCAATAAATCCTTCCCATACGGACTTAACGACGACATCTGTTCCGTATTGATATTGTATACGCTCCGTCGAATTCAGATCGATGGTGCGTGCTGAGGATGCATTATATACCCCAAGTCCGAGCGTCAAGATCAACAGCAGCATGAGCGGATAATACGCCTTAGCTGATCTCGACAGCTGCGTCAGCGTTAGGAAAAGAGGTACAGGCATGAATTTTCGGCCGATCCAGTTAAACAATTTTAACAACCACGGAAATATTCTTAAAAATACAAGTCCTAACGAAAAAATCGTTAATGCCGGAACAAAGAATAACAACGGCTGTACTTGCAGCTCATTGCTGCTAAGTCCTGAGCGCATAGATAAAAATTTGTTCTCGTTGAACATATACCATCCGTATCCAGACACTGCGACGAGTGCAATGTCGATAAACCAGCGCATCCAGAACGGATTGCGATCGGCTCTGGCCATCGATTGCTTCACGTTGACGATTGACTTTCTCGCATAGGACAAAGCTGGTATCAGGCTCGCTAACAGCGCGATGACAACGGTGAGAACTCCATACAGCACCGCATCCATATTAATGTCCACCGGAATAGACTTACGGTTCACAAAGGTCAGGAAGCCATTAGAGGAGCCGATGCTCTTGGCCATAAACCAACCGATCAATGGTCCTAAAATAAGTGCCGTTCCGCCTAGGAGCAAGCCTTCCAAAAAGTACACCATAAAAATTTGCCTCGTGCTTCCGCCCCTGCTTCGCAATACGGCAATGTCGCTGCGCTGGCGTTCCAGAGATTGCTTTGAATTCATCGCAATATAATAGAACACCATGGCGATCATCGGCGCGGCCAACGTGAACAGCAAGCTTTGAAGCTGCAAGCTTTGTGTACGAAATTCTTTCAGCATATCATCAAAGGACAAATCGACTTTCGTATTTTTCAGCAATTGATACACTTCCGAGTCGATTTCCTCCAGCGTAGACGACAAGGCTGAAAGCTGGCTCGTTTGAATTTCTCTCAAATCAATATTGTAATACCACTTGGCAACATCGAGCGGGACATTTTTCTTTTCCAGCAGTTCTTCCTGAAACACCTTCTCGTTAATAATGAAAGTATTCAGCATCGAATCCAGACCTTGGAACCAATAAGCGTCATATGGATTCTCCGGTGCTTTGGGTTCGTAAGTACCGACGATCTTGATTTTTAACGGCTGTATACCGTTGCCGCCTGAAATCGGATAAGAAAATACGTCACCAATCTGAAAATAATTGCTGTATAACGAATCTTGAAGGACGACCGCTTCAATAATATCACCGTCCACCTGATCGGAAAACATCGTACCGTTCAAAATATCTACGTGATTTTCGAAATCCGTCAGCGTCATAACAGACATTTGACGCCGTCTGCTCGTATCGGCCGTCTCGTCATTCGCCGGCTTTATATTGGATGACCTTAAAGAATAATTACGAACATAATTATGCTGTGGAAAGCCGATCGCTTCAGGAATATCCTGCTCAATATATTGATTGACGTCATTCAGAGAATCCAGATCCGGTTTCTCCGAACCGACGGCTTGGTAGCGGATCAAGATCGAACCTGCTGGCAAGCCGCTGTTATTTTCCTGAAGTTCTGACTCAACGACACGCTTCAATGACCCATTGGCATACATAGGAATGCTTGTTGAAAAAGCCACCGCAATAATTAACCCGACGAGCGTACTCAAGGTTAACCATCGCGTGTTCCACATTTTTCGAAAGACGAATCTGAACATCGCCATTATTTACCCACTACTTTCTGACCTGGCTCTAGTCCTTTCACAATTTCCACAGCGGTTGAAGTTTGTTGACCGACTTCGACATCCACTTCACGCTTCGTGCCGTCCTCTTCAACCACTTGGACGTATGTGCGCCCGCCATATGTTCTTAAAGCGGAAGGCGGAATGACAACCGCGTTTTCCTTCCGATCCACGATAACCTTCACGCTAAGCGGAGTTCCGCGAGTTGCCCCTTCAGGCATGCCCGCAAGCTCAACGACAAGATAGTCCTCGATGGACTCTACATCATTTTCGTTGCCAGGCATCGGATTTCCCCATGGATCGGTTGGCTGTTCCTCCCCGTTATCGACAGGCAATTGCTTCACCGTACCCTGCTGAGAACCAATCCCGTTAATGTCTACAACGGCTTCCATTCCAGGAGCAACCTTTTGCAGATCGTTCTGGCTCAGCTTCGCGGTAACGGTGAGCTGAGTCAAGTCTGCAATCACAGCCACTGGCTTATACGCCTGCACGGCATCGCCCCTTGAAACATTAATGGAAACGATCGTTCCGCTGAAAGGCGCTTTCAGCTTCGCTCTCTCGATCTGCTCTTCCATCTCTACGATTTCCAATCGGGCATTCTCAAAATCGATTTGAAATTGCTCGAATTCCTCTGGCGTGTATTGATCCTTTTCTCTAAGCTTCATTTTCATATCGAGCTCGTTTTTTCTAAAGTCGAGTCTGGCTCGTCTTAAATTGTCTTCAATCGTCTGCGTATCCAGCTCCATAATGACCGTACCGGCTTCCACATAATCTCCGGCCTTCACATAAATATCAAGAATGTTGCCTCCACCGGACGAACCGCTTTCCGAGCCGCTGGCAGTACCATCGGTGAAGAATAGTGTTTCTTCCCGTGCAGACATCAGCTTGCCGACTCCGCTCACGGTCGTTTCCAGCGTCTGTGTGGTAACGGCATACTCTGGTTTCTCGGACAGCTTTGGTGCCTGGATCGGCGGAAGCACTTCTTCCGCTGTCTCATCCGGAAGCAAGGAGCAGCCCGCAGAACTGATACTGAACACCAGCACGGCAGAAATGACTGCCGCTTGTTTCATTTTAGTTTTCTTGCTTGATGAATTTTCCGTCCACCATTTGGTAAACATGATCAGCTACCTCCAATATTGTAGGGTCGTGCGTCGTCATACAAATCGTCACATTTTCCGTTTGAATAATGTCTTGAAATACCGCCATCACCTGGGCGCTCATTTGGGAATCCAGCTCCGCTGTCGGCTCGTCGGCCAAAATCAATGAAGGCCGATGCGCGATGGCTTTTGCAATTGCTACCCGCTGCTGCTCTCCACCGGACATTTCATATGGGCGGTGATGCATTCTTTTCACCAGACCGACCAAATCCAAGCAGTGCGTTACTCTTTGCTTCCACTGCGATTTCGGAAATCCGGCCATCCGCAGGGACAGCTCCACATTCTCATACGCCGAAAGCAGCGGCATCAGCGCAAAGGTTTGAAAGATGAAGCCAATTTCTTTTCTGCGAATACGGGTTCTCATTTGATCGTTCCATTTGTGAATCGGTCTTCCTTTAAAATAAACCTCCCCTTCTGTCGGAAGGTCCAAACCGCCTATGATATTCATCAGGGTGGTTTTCCCTGAACCGGAACGGCCTCGAAGCATGACCAGCTGCCGCTTCTTCAATTCCATATCGATCCCTTTCAAGACGGCCAGTTGATTTCCGCCAACCTGAAAAGCTCTCTTAACGTTCATGACTTGAAGCAGCGGTTCCTGATCGTTCTCCGTTTCCTGCTCCGGCTGTTGATCGTTAGAGACTTCCACCGCTTTTACTGCAGCGGCTGTCTCTTCGTTATGTACTTTCTCTTTCTTTTTCAGCAGCCATGGCATAACGGCACAACGTCCCCCTCCATTTTTTCTTGATTTACATTATAGACGAGTCGAATTGCAAAAAAGTTACATGTACTTTAGCCATAAAAACCGATTTTTCCCAAACATATTTCCATTCGATGTAAAACAGGCATTTCCTTTTTATTTGATAAGAAACTGCGTTAAAAGACAATTTGTGACCAAAACTTGTAATTTGCCAGTTTTGTAATCTACTCACTCTTCTAATTCGAAGAAAAGGGATTGTCCTAGTCATGAGTGACTTTTAGAACAATCCCTAAGCAATAACGTTATTCCATTTAACCATAATATGTATCATAAAAAGATCATCTGTAGAACCTTGTGATCTCAGTCTGCAGACTGATTTACGATCGAATGCGAAACAAAAAAGACTCCTTCGGAGATCCAAAGGAGTCTACATCCACACGATCCGTCAATCGTGCCTTTCATGATTTTCGATTCATTTATTGTCCGAACGCGGTAGGATTGTCCTTCCAGCTTCGAAGCAGCTGAAGATCTTCCTTCGCCACCTTGCCAAGCTCAGCAGCAAGTTCAACCAAGTCTGAATAGCAGGACAAAGTGTGCAGTGGAATGCCCGCTTCCTCGAACGCTTTCACCGATTGCTCAAATTCATAAGTAAAGATCGCCGCAGTGCCAAGAACATCTCCTCCCGCATCCCTAACAGCCAGCGCCGCCTTCAGTGAACTTCCGCCCGTGGAAATCAGATCTTCAATGACGACAACCTTCTGACCCGAGTCTAATCGACCTTCGATCTGGTTTTGTTTGCCGTGACCTTTTGCTTTATCTCGAATATAGATCATGGGCAGATCAAGCTTTTGTGCGACCCAAGCCGCATGGGGAATGCCCGCAGTTGCCGTGCCTGCAACGACCTCTGCCTCTGGATATTGAGCACGGATCAAAGTAGCGAAGCCCTCAGCAATTTGTTCTCTTACTTTCGGGAAGGACATCGTCATTCGATTGTCGCAATAAATCGGAGATTTAAGTCCAGACGTCCATGTGAACGGCGATCTCGGATTTAAACTAACAGCCTCAATTTCCAGCAATTGCTTGGCGATGCTTTTAGATAACGCTTGGTCTCTATTCATTCACCATTCATCTCCTTCAATATATGTTCCAATGCTTCTCTAGGGCGTTCCGCACCCGTAATCGGCCGACCGACGACGATGAAATCCGTTCCTGCTTCCATTGCCTGCTTCGGAGTCATAACGCGGCTTTGATCGCCTGCCGCCACTCCGGAAGGGCGAATCCCCGGTGTGACCGTTATAAATTGCGGCCCGCAGTGCTGCTTTATATGCTGAACCTCCAGCGATGAAGCGACGACCCCATCTAAACCTGACTCTTTCGTCAATCCTGCATAACGAACGACCGCATCGATCATCGTTCCAGGAATCCCAATCTCTTGATTCAACACCTGTTCGCTGGTGCTGGTCAATTGGGTCACAGCAATGACCAACGGTTTGGTTTGGTTCGGGGCAAGCGCCTGCTGCAACCCTTCCAATGCGGCCTCCATCATCTGCCTGCCTCCTGCCGCATGCACATTAAACATGTCAACACCTAATCGGGTAATACTTGCGGCCCCGCCTTTGACCGTGTTGGGAATGTCGTGCATTTTCAAATCGAGAAACACCTTATACCCTTGGCTCTTAAGCTGTTCAATAAAGGCTGGCCCCGCGTTGTAGAACAATTGCATGCCTACTTTAATATAGCAAGGAATGCCGGCTAGCTCCTGCAGCAGTGCTTTGGCTTGATCTGCTTCCGGGTAATCCAGTGCAACCATCACTTTGCCTGCGGACTGCATCCATTGTGACATGTTAGGTCCCCTTTCGTCTCATCATGATTCCGAAAAAAAAGCCTGTACATACAAGCGAGGAGCTATCGCCGAAATAACGGCGCTCTCCCGCCTGTATGATCAGGCTGTACTATTTCTGCTCTGCAAATGCCGGCATCGACTGAGACGTAAAGTTAATCGTCTGCATCATGTTCAGCAGCGCTCTTGCCGTATCCAGTGAAGTCAAGCAGACAATCCCGTTCTCCGCTGCTTCACGGCGGATGCGGAAGCCATCGCGCTCAGGCGTTTTGCCCTTCGTGAGCGTATTGACGATCAGCTGAACTTCTCCATTGCGAATCAAATCCAGGATGTTTGGCGAACCTTCGCTCAACTTGGTAACGCGGGTAACAACCATGCCTTCATGCTCCAATGCCTTTGCGGTTCCGCCGGTTGCCGCAATTTTATATCCCATACTGTAGAAGCCCTGTAAAATATCAACGGCTTCCTGCTTATCTTTATCGGATACCGTAGCCACGATCGTTCCAGCCTTAGGAACCTTCATCCCTGCACCAATCAAGCCTTTATACAGTGCTTTGGCGAAGTTAATATCGCGTCCCATGACTTCACCCGTAGACTTCATTTCAGGTCCTAAGGTCGTGTCAACTCTGCGCAGCTTCGCGAAGGAGAACACCGGAACTTTAACAGACACGTAGCTGTCTTCCTTCCAAAGTCCATTCTCGTAGCCTTCATCCTTCAGCTTGCGTCCAAGAATGAGGCGCGTCGCTAGGTTTGCCATTGGAATACTTGTTACTTTGCTTAAGAAAGGTACTGTTCTTGAAGAACGTGGATTCACTTCAATAACGTACACTTGATCTTTGTAGATAACGAACTGGATATTTACTAGACCAACCACGTTCAGGCCTCTTGAAATTTTCGTCGTAATATCGACAATTTGTTCTTTAATTTCGTTAGACAGCGTTTGTGGAGGATATACCGCGATTGAGTCACCAGAGTGAACTCCTGCACGCTCCACATGTTCCATAATACCCGGAATCAATACCGTTTCTCCGTCGCAAATGGCGTCTACCTCAACTTCTTTACCCAGCATATAGCGGTCGATTAGCACCGGATGCTCCGGATTGATCCTTACAGCCTGCTCCATGTAGTTAAGAAGCTCCTGATCGGAGTAGACGATTTCCATCGCGCGACCTCCAAGTACGTAGGAAGGTCTTACCAATACAGGATAGCCGAGCTTTTGAGCCGTGACGACTGCTTCATCTACCGAAGTGACGGTCTCTCCTTGCGGTTGAGCAATCTCCAGCTTACGCAGCAGCGCTTCGAACTTTTTACGGTCTTCGGCAGCGTCAATATCCTCCAGGCTTGTTCCTAAAATCTTCACGCCTGCTTTGGCCAGCGGCCCTGCAAGATTAATCGCAGTTTGTCCTCCGAACTGGACGATAACGCCAACGGGGTTTTCCTGCTCGATGACGTTCATGACATCTTCGAAGAACAGCGGTTCGAAATATAATCGGTCCGATGTATTAAAGTCGGTTGAAACGGTCTCAGGATTGTTATTGATAATGACTGCTTCATATCCTGCATCTTGGATCGCCCATACCGCATGTACTGTAGAGTAATCGAATTCGATGCCTTGGCCGATCCGAATTGGACCAGAGCCCAATACGACGATTTTTTGTTTATCGGATTCTGTAACTTCATTTTCCGTTTCATAAGTAGAATAATAATATGGCGTTGTCGCTTCGAACTCAGCGGCGCAAGTATCTACCATCTTATATACAGGTTTGATAGCGTAGTCTTTGCGCAGCGAGCGAATTTCTTCTTCTGTCGTAAATTTCAAGCCGGATGCCTGCTGGCGGATTTCCGCGATCGCGCGGTCTGTGAAGCCTTTGCGCTTTGCCTCAAGCAGCAGATCTTCACTGAGCAGCGGCTGCTTCAGCTCTTCCTCGAACTTAATCAAGCCTTCGAGCTTTCTGAGGAACCACCAGTCGATTTTCGTAATGTCCTGAATCTGCTGCAGCGTGTAGCCTCTTCTGAACGCTTCGGCGACAAGGAACAAACGTTCATCGTCCGGTTTTTCAAGTCTAAATTCCAGCGTTTCCTTGTCAAGCGCGTCTGTTCCTTTGAGATAGAGACGGTGTACACCAATCTCCAAAGAGCGGATCGCTTTATGAATCGATTCCTCGAATGTTCTACCAATTGCCATGACTTCCCCGGTCGCTTTCATTTGCGTGCCGAGCTTGCGGTTGGCAGCCGTAAATTTATCAAACGGCCAGCGCGGAATTTTGCTTACGATGTAGTCCAATGTCGGTTCAAAGCAAGCATAAGTCTGTCCTGTTACCGGATTAACGATCTCATCGAGCGTATAACCGATCGCAATTTTAGCAGCCATTTTCGCAATCGGATAGCCTGTTGCTTTGGAAGCCAGCGCAGAAGAACGGCTTACCCGCGGATTCACCTCGATGACATAATATTGATAGCTGTGCGGGTCTAGTGCGAACTGAACGTTACATCCGCCTTCGATATTCAATGCACGAATAATTTTGAGCGATGCGGAGCGAAGCATCTGATATTCACGGTCGGACAATGTCTGGCTCGGTGCCACTACGATGCTGTCGCCAGTATGAACGCCGACTGGATCGATATTTTCCATGTTACATACAACGATGCAGTTATCGTTCGCATCACGCATGACTTCGTACTCGACTTCTTTCATGCCAGCGATGCTTTTCTCGACCAAGCACTGTTGAATCGGGCTGTAGCGCAAGCCGGAAGCAACGGTCTCACGAAGCTCTTCCTCGTTGCCTACGATACCGCCGCCAGTACCTCCTAATGTATAGGCAGGACGAACGATGATCGGATAGCCGATTTCATTGGCGAAATCAACGGCCTGCTCTACGTTGTTCACGATCGTGCTTTCCGGAACTGGCTGTTCTAATTCTCTCATTAGTTCGCGGAACAGATCACGGTCTTCTGCACGCTCAATTGCGTTCAGCTGCGTACCGAGCAGCTTGACGTCTTCCTGCTCCAGCACGCCAGCGCGTGCTAGCTCTACAGCCATATTCAAGCCGGTTTGGCCGCCAAGTGTAGGCAGCAAGCCGTCCGGGCGTTCTTGGCGAATAATTTGCGAGACGAAGTCGAGTGTAATCGGTTCGATATATACCTTGTCGGCCATATTCGTATCCGTCATGATCGTCGCTGGGTTGCTGTTGATCAGAACGACCTCCATACCTTCTTCCTTCAGCGCTTCGCAGGCCTGTGTTCCCGCATAATCAAACTCTGCAGCCTGGCCGATGACTATCGGTCCGGAACCAATCACCAATATTTTCTTGAGGTCTTTATTTTTGGGCATATTGAAGTTCTCCTTTCGCTGCAGCGGCCGCAAGCTGTGCTTGACGAGGCGGCTGTGGGTTGTTTTGCTTGTAATCACGAATCATAGTTAGAAAATCATCGAATAAGTAGCTAGAATCGTAAGGACCTGGTGCTGCTTCCGGGTGGTACTGCACGGAAAATGCCGGAGCCTTTTTATGCTTCAATCCTTCGATCGTCTTATCGTTATTGTTAATGTGTGTAACTTCCAAATCCGTTCCTGCGATAGAATCTTCTTTCACCGTATAGCCGTGGTTTTGGGAAGTAATGTAGCAGCGTCCGCTAGCTAGTTCCTGTACCGGATGGTTTCCGCCGCGATGACCAAACTTCAGCTTCTCGGTGTCCGCTCCGCTGGCTAAGGCAAACAGCTGATGCCCTAGGCAAATACCGAACAGCGGATATTCTCCGATGATCTCTCTGACCATTTGTACGGCATGCGGAACATCCTTCGGATCCCCAGGACCGTTGGACAGCAGAATGCCGTCCGGATTCAGTTTGCGAATTTCATCCGCAGTCACTGTATGTGGAACGACTACCACATCACAGCCCCGCTTCACGAGGTCTTTCAATATTCCGCTTTTGGATCCGAAATCGACGAGTACGACTCTTTCTTTATGGCCTGGTGCACTGAATACGTTCTTCGTAGAAACTCTAGATACTTGATCGCGAAGCAGACTCGACTGATTCAGACGATCCATCAGCGCCTCAACCGGTTCATTCGAGGTTGTCAGAATGCCTTTCATCGTTCCGTGATGACGGATTTTCCGGGTCAGCATACGTGTGTCAATACCCTGAATACCAGGAATATCATATTCCTTCAGCAGTGCATCCAATGTATATTCCGCTCTCCAGTTGCTCGGAACGTCTTCATGTTCTCTGACAATAAAGCCGTGAATATAGGGACGCAGCGCTTCAAAGTCGTCGCGGTTGATCCCGTAATTTCCAATCAACGGGTAGGTCATCGTTACGATTTGACCACAGTAAGACGGGTCGGACAATACCTCTTGATATCCTGTAATCCCCGTATTGAATACAACCTCGCCAGTCATTTCCTTCGTGCTTCCGAATGATTTTCCTATTAATAAAGTTCCGTCTTCCAGCAGCAATCTAGCTTGCATACGGATTCCACTCCTTTTCACGTTTACCTTCTCTGGCTGTACAGCGAAACATCGCCTTTATAACTTTTTACTCCATTGCAGGGCACATGTCAATAATTTTTATAAAAATTTATGCATAATTATTCAGACCAGACCACTTTTCCATCCACAATTGTCTTCACTGGCCAGCCTTTTAAGCTCCATCCAGTGAATGGAGTATTCTTTCCTTTGGATAAAAATGCTTTTGGATCCACTAGCTTTTCTGCCGACAAATCAACGAGTGTGATGTCCGCTGGAGATCCAACCTTCAATTCACCCGAAGGAAGTCCGAACACCTTGGCAGGAGCCTTGGTCATCTTTTCCAAAAGGAAATCCAGTGTCCATCTTCCAGTTTCGACGAATTTCGTATACAGCAGAGGAAACGCGGTTTCCAAGCCGACGATGCCGAAAGGAGCAAGCTCCATTCCTTTGGCCTTCTCTTCTTCGCTATGAGGAGCATGATCGGTTACGATCATATCAATCGTTCCATCCTCAATCGCTTCAATCATCGCCTCTACATCGCGAGGAGTACGAAGCGGCGGATTCATTTTCCAATTGCCGTCCATTCCCGGAATATCTTCGTCCGACAGCAAGAGATGGTGCGGGCACACTTCTGCTGTTACTCGAACCCCTACCTGCTTCGCCTGGCGGATCAGCCTGACGGATTGTTCCGTGCTGACATGGCATACATGATAATGAACACCTGTCGCTTCAGCCAGCAGCACATCTCGGCCTACATGAATCGCTTCAGATTCATTCGGAATCCCCTTCAAGCCGTGTTGTCTGGCGAACTCGCCTTCGGTCACAGCAGCACCCTTGACTAAGGAATCATCCTCGCAGTGTGCGATGATCGGTTTATTCAAACGCTGAGCCCGGTTCATCGCATCCTTCATCATTTGCGCGTTCTGTACGCCGACGCCGTCATCCGTAAACCCGATCGCACCTGCTTCTGCCAGCGCTTCGAAATCGGTGAGTTCCCTGCCCAGCTCGTTGACCGTAATGCTGGCATAGGGCAGTACCTTTACAATGCCTTCCTGCTTTGCTTTGTCAAGGACATATTGAACCGTCTCTACGCTGCCCGTCACCGGTCTTGTATTCGGCATGACCGCTACCGTCGTGAAACCGCCCTTGGCTGCCGAACGGGTACCAGTTGCAATCGTTTCTTTATATTCAAAGCCCGGTTCTCTAAAGTGCACATGCATATCGATAAATCCTGCACTGACCAGCAGTCCATCCGCCTCTATCACTTCATGTCCTTCCGTGTTAGGCTTGCTTTCTCCTTCAACGATTTGGGCGATCTTCCCTTCTTCCATCAGAATATGCGCCTTCATCCATTGCTTCGATTGTGGATCCATCATTTTTCCGTTCACTATCCAGGTTCCCATCTCGTCTCCTCCTGTATCCATTGTGATTAAGATAGAGCTCTCTCAATAACGGCCATTCTGATCGGTACACCATGACTGATTTGCGTGAAAATTTTCGATTTCTCGTGCTCGACCAGCTCATCGTCGATCTCCACATTCCGGTTGACTGGTGCCGGATGCATGATGATCGCATGCGGCTTCATCGCTGCTGCCCTCTGCACCGTCAGTCCGTATGCCTTTCTGTACTCGTCCGCAGATTTCATAATCCCGATCTCATGTCTCTCCAGCTGCACACGCAGCATCATCACTACATCCGCCTGTACGGCTTCTTCAATCGTCACATAAGGAGCGTACGCATCCAGATCCGGTGCCTTCATGACGTCCGGTGCACAGAACTGAACATGCGCTCCAAGCTTCTGCAGCGCCCATAGATTTGAACGTGCCACCCGGCTGTGCTGCACGTCTCCGATAATCGAGACGGTCAATCCGCGAATTTCGCCAAACTGCTTTCTCATCGTATATAAATCGAGCAGCGCTTGTGTCGGATGCTCGTTATTTCCGTCGCCCGCATTGATGAGTGGAACCGTTATTTTCTTCGCCACCTCCTGCAGCACTCCGACCGGCTTAATTCGGATCACACCGGCATCAATCCCCATCGATTCCAGCGTCTTTACGGTATCGTAAATGCTCTCGCCTTTCTCCACGCTGGACACCGCTGCGCTGAAATTGAGCACTTCTGCACCCAATCTTTTCTCTGCAAGCTCGAAGGAGAACCTTGTTCTCGTGCTGTTTTCGAAAAACATATTCGCTACGAATCGGCCGCTCATCATATTCGATACTTTAACCGGATGGTTTTCCCAGTAAGCTGCCCGATCTAATATCGATATGATCTCATCTGCGTCTAAATCCTTTAAACCGAGTAAATGCTTTGTTCTCACTTCAACCTGGCTCATTATTCTTGACCTCCGTTTGTACCGATTACGACTTGATCGGCATCATCGATTTCTTCTAAGGTGACTTCAATTTCCTCATACTTGGAGGTAGGTACATTCTTTCCAACATAGTCTGCTCGAATCGGCAGCTCTCGATGACCTCGGTCGATTAAGACGGCAAGTTGAATCATCTGCGGCCTGCCCTTGGAGACAAGTGCGTCCATTGCAGCCCGAACGGTTCTTCCTGTATACAGCACATCATCAAATAAAATGACTTTCTTCTCATGTACATTTAAATCGTTAAATCCGTTTTTTTCTTTGCCTGACTGGTCTTTCCCCGCGATATCGTCTCTGAACGATGTAACGTCCAGTTCACCGACTGGCACCTCGATGCCTTCAATTTGTGAAACCTTCTCCGCAATTCGTTGGGCCAAATAGATCCCTCTCGTGCGAATGCCGATGAAGATACAATCCTTGATGCCTTTGTTCCTCTCTACAATTTCATGGGCGATCCGTGTTAATGCTCTGCGAATTGCCGCATCGTCCATAATGACATGCGATTTGCTCATCGCTTTCCCTCCTCATTGGAAGATCGATCAACAAGGCGAAGGCGGCCGCATACAACAAAAAAACTCCTTGCCATCAGAGGCAAGGAGTACAGCTGTAAGCTTGCACTTTTTTCGTTGGATCTGCTTATGTCTGAGCACAGCTCGTCTTAGCGCGAACTGTATGTCTGTAAGACATCGCACATTAACCTGCAGACAACGATTGTCGATCACCTTGCCAGCCTCACGGGACTGAATTAAAGGTACTTATTCACCTAAGTGGATTATCCCACTTTCGACAAAAGAAGTCAAGCGCAACGATCAACTTTATCAAAAAACTCTAAAAAAACGAGCAATGTATTTTAATCATCCTTTAAAAACGGATTAAAATTCGAATTCTACATCCGTTAGACGACGCTTGATCTCATCAATGACTTGGCGTTCTTGTTCAAGACCACCCGCTTCGAACGTGACCGAAAACCGAATGAAGTGGCCAGCATCGTCCCAAGGTACAGTTGAAATGAGCTTCTCGCGAATTAAGTATTGAGAGAAATCCTCGCCGCTTTCGAACCGCTGTCCACCTTTGATGCCTTTTGGCGCTTCTACGTAAAGGAAGAATGAACCTTTTGGTTTTTCCGCTTTAAAACCAATTTCGTTCAGTGCGCCAACAAGCATCTCATGTCTGCGCGAATATTTCTCAGCGATTTTCTCAGTAATTTCCGGATGATCTAATCCGTAAGCCGCCGCCTTTTGAATAGCGATGAACTGACCGGAATCGTTGTTGTCCTTCACATCTTTGAACGCTTTGACGGCTAACGTGTTGCCAGCAATAAAGCCAATTCTCCAACCGGTCATGTTATACGACTTCGATAAGGAATGAAGCTCTACGCCAACTTCTTTCGCTCCCGGTACCGAAAGGAAGCTTAATGGTTTCAGACCATCATACGTTAGCGCAGCATATGGGGCATCATGCACAATGAGAATGTCGTTTTCCTTTGCAAATTGTACGACCTCCTCGAAAAACTCGACCGTAGCTGATGCACCTGTTGGATTATTTGGGTAATTCAAATAAAACAGCTTTGCCCGTTTGCGAATATCCGCCGGGATCGAATCTAAATCAGGAAGAAACTGATTTTCCTTTAAGAGCGGAACATTGTATACTTCTCCACCCAAGTACTTCGTATGCGTGCCCATCACCGGATAACCCGGTACTGTCATGATGGTTACATCTCCAGGATTAATGAAGCATGTCGGCAGCATCGCCAGTGCCGGTTTAGTCCCGATCGAGTGATTGATTTCCGTATCTGCATCAATGCCATCCACCTGAAATACATTTTTCAAATAGCGGGCTGCCGCTTCTTTAAATTCCTGAATTCCATTATCGGCATAACCGCGGTTCTCCGGCTTCGCAGCTTCCTCAGCCAGCTTGGCCACAATCCCCATATCTGCCATCTCATCCGGCTCGCCGACTCCCATATCAATGAGCTGAACCTCAGGGTGTTCTTTTTTCGCCGCAGCTTTCGCTCTTTTAATCTTTTCAAATTTATAAATTTCCGTGTCTTTACCGTAATTGATTCCGCCGATCCGTTCAGCAAACAGCTTTTGAATGTAGCTTTCTTGTTGCGTCATCGATGACACTCCTTCCAGAATTCTTCTACAAATCTCTCCAGATTCTATCAATTCCCTGAAAGGTTTGAAATGGATGTAGTGTACAATAGTTTGTATTCTTCTTCTGGCTGTCTCTAGAAGGTCGTGCCAAGTCCCGCATTAGGTTCTGCTGCGTATCAATTCTAGAACGTGATTCATGTCCTCTGGGATCGGAGTTTCAAATTCCATGTATTCTCCTGTACGGGGATGCTCAAATCCTAATACGGCCGCATGAAGCGCTTGTCCGTCCATGGAAATACCTTTGTTCCGTCCATATGCCGGATCACCGACTAACGGATGTCCGATAAATTTCATATGAACCCGGATTTGATGCGTTCGTCCTGTCTCCAGCTTTAATTCCAGCAGGGCATAATCCTCGTACTGCTCTAATACAACGAAATGTGTGACCGCATGCTTGCTGTTCTTTTCTATAACGGTAAAGAGCTTACGGTCTTTTGGGTCTCTGCCGATAGGGGCGTCAATGGTCCCTTGATGATGAGATAACTTGCCATGGACGATCGCAACATATTTGCGTGTTACCGTATGATTCTTAAGCTGATCAGCTAAAGAAGCGTGTGCCAAGTCGTTCTTTGCGGCCATGATCAGACCCGAAGTATCCTTATCGATCCGATGAACGATGCCTGGCCTCAGCTCTCCATTGATGCCGGACAAGTCCTTGCAGTGATGCATCAGTGCATTGACCAGTGTCCCGCTGTAATGCCCGGGTGCCGGATGAACGACCATTCCCCTGGGCTTATTGACAACAATGACATCCGAATCCTCGAAAACGACTTCCAGCGGAATATCCTCTGCCGCAATTTCGGATGAAGCGGGCTCAGGGACAGTCAGAACGACCAGATCTCCGGAGTTCAGCTTGTAATTCGCCTTCACCGCCTTATCATTCACCTTCACATGACTGTCCTTGATCCACTGCTGGATTTGTGAACGGGAAATTTCCTCCGGCAGTTGTTCCGTAATAAATTTATCAATGCGCTGCTCAGCATCCGCTTCCAAGATCGTCCATTCCAGTGTTTCGTCTAATTCGTTCCAAACGTCATGCATGCTCATGCTTTGATTCGTTCCTTTCCTTTTTCCAGTCAAGCAGTGTGTCGAGCGCGATCAAAGCAACACCTGTCACAATGGAACAATCTGCAATGTTGAATATCGGATAATGATAATCAAACGCGCTGAAGTATACATGGAAGAAATCAACGACTTCTCCCGATCTTACTCGGTCAATAAAGTTGCCAATGGCTCCTGCGAGCACGAGTGTCAACGCAAAGGAGAGAAGCTTTTTCCCATCTCTTAACGTGTACCTTAAGTACCATATAATGGCAATGACAATCACAGTCGTGGCAACAATAAAAAACCAACGCTGGTCTTCTAATATCCCGAAGGCAGCTCCACGGTTGCGATGCGAAGTAATGCGAAAAAATTCACCGATAACGGAAATCGATTCCCCTAACATCATCTTCGTTTTGACCAGCCATTTGGTCCAATAATCTAATCCTAAAATGGCTAAAAAAATGATGAAATATACAGAAACCTTCTTCATACCATTCCTCCTCAGGTCTTGTCAGCAGCGCTACCTGTTTCCCACGAAACAAGGAATTACCTAATTTATTTCTGGAACTGCGAGCAACAATAATGATGCACACTCAAGAAAGGAGTTGCACTATAATGAATCATTTATCTCAAGCCGAGCTGGAGCAGCTGACTCAGCAGCTCCGTGAGGAACAACACGATTTAGAGCGGAGATTAAAAGACAATGACTCGTTTCAATTCGTACGTTCCCTTCGTGACAGTACCGGTGAACTGTCCACGAACGACAACCATCCCGCGGATACAGCTACTGAAATTTACGAAAGGGAAAAGGACATTGCCTTAAACGAACAATATGAGCTTCACTTAGAAGATATTGATACAGCTTTTCGATTAATCGAGGAAGGCATGTACGGCATATGCCAAGTATGCAGCAAACCCATCCCTTTCGAAAGGCTTCAGGCACACCCTACTGCTCGCTATTGCGTAAATCATACGCTTCCCAATGATGATATTTCCAGACGCAGACCTGCCGAGGAAGACTACCTGCAGCCTCCATTCGGACGCACCAGTCAGGATGAGTTGGATGAACAAAACCAATTTGACGGAGAAGACGCATGGCAAATCGTTGAAAGCTACGGCAACTCCAGCAGTCCGGCTTTCGCAGAACAATCGGAAGTCAGTGACTACAACGATATGTACATCGAATCAGATGAGCCGGATGGATACGTTCAACCGATCGAAAGCTTTCTGGCCACGGATCTTTATGGACGAACGATATCCGTTATCCGAAATCGAGAATATCAGAAATACATGGAAAATGATGCCGATGAAACGATTTCAGAAGATGAGCTCGGCATGCAGCATTACTTTTATAGTTAACGAACGGGTACTGCATACTCATTGATAACCGGTATAGCCGTCAATTTGCAGCTGTGTCTGGACGATTTTGACGATCTCCGCAATAAAATCTCCAATAATCGGCAGGTTTAGCGCACCGATCATCTTCAGCATATAGACAAGAATGGCTAAAAACACAGTTGCACCAATCGCATATCCAACTCCTCTGGCAATACCAGCCAATAAATTGCGGAATAAAAGACGCCTTGGATTACTGGCGAGTCTGACATATTCCGCAATTTCCCCGGCTTCCAGCTTTAAAGCTAATTGATCGAGCTTTGCGTTCAGCGAATGGATCGTCGTCGTCGTTGGCATAGATTCCGTTTCTCTGGAAGGAGATTGTTTCAACATCGACCACCCTTTCAAAAATTGACAAGTCCCTCCGCGATGGATGCTGTTCGAGGGACTTATCAGTATTATGAGCGAAAAGGACGGTCTCCTTCCTATCTATAGGTTTGTTACATTTTACCTTTTGACTTTATTATGATAGATCAGCATGATGGTGCTCTACTACTTCCGCACAGCGTTTGCACAGCGTAGGGTGTGCTTCATGTGCACCCACCTCTGGAGTGATGATCCAGCAGCGTTCGCACTTCTCGCCTTCCGCCGGCTTCACGCTCACAGACAAGCCTTCATAAGTGTCTGCATCCGAAGGCACAGCGGCATCCGCTTGTTCCAGCTTCACTTGTGAAACGATGAACAGCTCTTCCAGTTGTTCAAACTTCGTTAAAAATTGAACTGTGCTTTCATCAGGATACAAGGTAACCAAAGCACCAAGCGCATTGCCAATCACTTTGTCTTTACGAGCAACCTCCAGTGATTTGTAAACATGCTCCTTGATTTCAATAAACCGGCTCCACTTCTCTTCCAAAGCGGCGTCATACACCGTTGTATTCACCTCAGGCATCTCTGCCAGCTGAACACTTTCCAACTCAGCACCCGGAATGTACTTCCATACTTCATCGGCGGTATGCGGCAGGATCGGCGCAATCAGCTTCGCAATACTTACCAAAGATTCGTAGAGCACTGTTTGCGATGCTTTTCTCGCTGGATCATTTGGAGCGCTCGCGTATAAACGATCTTTCGCAATATCCAGGTAGAATGCACTCATCTCAACCGCGCAGAAATGATGAACGGCCTGATATACCACATGGAAATCGTAGCTGTCATACGCCTTTAATACTTTGTCTGTCATTCGATTCAAACGAATCATCGCATAACGATCCAGCTCATTCATTTCTGAAGTGCGAACCCGATCTGTCTTCGGATCGAAGCCCGTCAAGTTTCCAAGGAAGAAGCGTAACGTGTTGCGAATTTTACGATAGACTTCTGTAATTTGGCTCAGAATGCTGTCCGAGATACGAACGTCCGCCTGATAATCGACAGAAGATACCCATAAACGAAGAATATCTGCACCTAGTTGATTCGATACTTTGGTAGGGTCGATCGTATTGCCAAGCGATTTGGACATTTTCCGTCCTTCGCCATCCAGCGTAAAGCCATGGCTCAATATACCCTTGTACGGGGCCTGCCCTTTTACTGCTACTCCTGTAATAAGGGATGAGTTATACCATCCACGATATTGGTCGGAGCCTTCCAAGTATAGATCCGCCGGCCACTGCAGCTCCTCTCTCGTTTCCAGCACTGCAAAATGGCTCGAACCCGAATCAAACCATACGTCCATAATATCTGTTTCCTTACGGAATTCCTTGCATCCGCAGGCGCATGCCGTACCTTCTGGCAATAGTTCCTTCTCACTGCGGATAAACCAAGCATTCGAGCCTTCCTTTTCAAAGATGTCCGCAATATGCTTGATCGTTTCATCGGTAACAATCGGTGTATTGCATTCGCGGCAGTAGACGATCGGAATCGGCACGCCCCAGGCTCTTTGTCTGGAAATACACCAGTCTCCTCGATCCGCGATCATATTATGAAGACGAATTTCGCCCCAATTCGGCGTCCAATGGATTCGTTTTATTTCATCCAGCATTTGCTGTCTGAATTGATCGATCGAAGCAAACCACTGCTCTGTGGCCCGGTAAATGACAGGCTTCTTCGTCCGCCAATCATGAGCGTATTGGTGCTTGATAAAGGACAGCTTCAGGAGATGTCCGCTCTCTTCCAGCTTTTGCGTGATCGGCTTGTTCGCCGCATCATAAAACATTCCTTCGAAGCCCGGTGCTTCAGACGTGAATTTACCTTGATCATCAATTGGACACAATACGTCCAAGTTGTATTTTTGGCCAACCGCGAAGTCCTCTTCCCCATGACCCGGAGCCGTATGAACGCATCCTGTACCGGCATCCAGCGTGACATGCTCTCCGAGAATAACCACAGATGCTCTGTCGTAAAACGGATGCTTGCAGGTGATATGTTCAAGCTCAGCGCCTTTCCATTTATCGAGCACCTTCACTTGTTCCCATCCGATTTCCTCGGATGCTTGCTGCAGCAGCCCCTCAGCCAAAAGCAGCTTTCTGCCTCCTGCCTCTACCAAGACATAATCAAAATCCGGATGAATGCTGATGGCCAAGTTTGCCGGCAGCGTCCAAGGCGTCGTCGTCCAGATCACAACAGCAGCGTCGTCCGGCAGCTTGCCTTTTCCATCCTTCACTTCAAATGCGACATAGATCGATGGGGAAGTCTTCTCCTTATATTCGATTTCCGCCTCAGCCAAAGCGCTCTCCGAAGAAGGTGACCAATATACTGGCTTTAGTCCTTTATAAATATAGCCTTTCTTGACCATTTCTCCGAACAGCCGAATTTGCTGTGCCTCATACTTCGGCAGCAAGGTGATATACGGATTCTTCCAATCTCCACGTACACCTAGACGCTGAAATTGCTCCTTCTGCTTTTCCACCCATTCCAATGCATATTCCTTACAATACTCACGGAATTCATGAACACTCATTTTTTTGCGGTCCACTTTCCCGCTATTGGAAATCGCCTGCTCAATCGGCAGACCATGTGTATCCCAGCCTGGAACATAAGGAGCGTCAAACCCCTGCATCGTCTTAAAGCGGACGATCATATCCTTCAAGATCTTATTCAATGCATGGCCGATATGAATGTTGCCGTTGGCGTATGGCGGACCGTCATGAAGAATAAATTTCGGCTTCCCCTTGCGGTGCTGCTGCACCTTGCTGTAAATATCAATTTCATCCCACCACGCTTGAACCTTCGGCTCGTTTTGCGGCAAGTTCCCTCTCATTGGAAAATCGGTCTTTGGCAGGTTTAATGTTTTACTATAATCCATGAAGCTCTCTCCTTTTTAACCATCGTCATTTACTCAAAAGTGAATGGGTTTTACGATATCAATAAACAAAAAAAGCTTCTCATCCCCAAAAAGGGACGAGAAGCTTACGGCCTCGCGGTACCACCCTCGTTACCGAATCCACCGGCGGATTTCGGTCACTCGATCATCGATAACGGGATGAACCGTGCCCAACTACTCGCAAATGGTTTCGAAGGGCAGCTCCTGGGTGATTTTCGAACGACGACACTTGCCGGGCTTTCACCATCCCCGACTCGCTGAATTATGCCGAACTCATCCTACTCTTCCCGGTCAACGCTTTACAGACTATATCAGTCCACATCCCATACGATGCTGTAATCAAGGATGTAGAGAATGAAGAAAAGAAGTATAAGTCACAGCCTATACTTCCAAGTCATATTATTATGCAGTATAACCAATCTACTGATGCGCGTCAATACGCGCACATCCCCGAGTTTCTTACTCGTTCACTGCCGATTTCTCGAAAGTGTCCCAGCCTTCTTCTCTCAACATTTCCAGCTGAGCCTCCAGAAGCGTACGAAAACGAGTTCGATAAATCGACGCTTGTTTTTTAAGCTCCTCGATTTCAAGAGCCACTTTGCGGGATTTCGCTAAGGATTCATTAATGATCCGATCCGCGTTTTTCTCCGCCTCTTTTATGATCAGCTGTGCTTCTTTCTTAGAGTTGTTCTTTACTTCGTCCGCAGTTTCTTGCGCCACAATGATCGTTTTGCTGAGTGTTTCCTCAATATTCGCAAAATGGTCCAGCTTCTCTTTCAAAGCGGCCAATTGTTCTTTCAATTCGTTATTTTCGCGGAGGATCGATTCGTAATCCTTGATCACCTGATCAAGAAACTCATTGACTTCATCCTCATCATAGCCACGAAAGCTGCGTGAAAATTCTTTGTTATGTATGTCGAGTGGTGTGAGCGGCATGACTGCACCTCCTGCTTTTTATTATAGTGTTTTGTACATGTTGTGAATGTTATATTCGACAGCAGCCGGCGAATTCCTGCAAAAATTCAGATTTTTCCCGTCAGGTTATTATGCATATTTCCCGATTTTCACCCGAGTTCTGCCGCTTTTTGATTCGCCTAAAATTTCAAGCACTTTAAATCGGCCAAAGCCTTTAAGCGAAACGACATCGCCCTCCTGAAGCAGGGCAGAGGGGTTTTCCTCCACTTTCCAGTTCACTTTGCACTTGCCTGCTTTAATAGGGATCATAATCTTGGACCTGCTTAATCGCACCACATCACTGACGATGCCGTCGAGTCTTAAGGAGGCAACAGAGATCGTCATCTCGTCCATCCTAACGGGAATCACTTCCAATCGGTCTATCGGCAGTAATTCCGTTAAGACACTCACTCGATGGATCTGATTCAGATTCATATCCAGAAAAGAGGCCGTCTCTGCCGCGACGACATATTGACAAGCATGGGGATGAATTTGCAAATCGCCGATCTTGTCCCTTTTGAGGCCAAGCCCTAAGATGGCTCCCAGAAAATCACCATGATCCAGCTGAGAAAATTTCGGATCTGGAGAAGTTACAGAGAGCAGCTGCAGAGAGAATTCGTTATCATCCACGTACAAATAATCCGGGCCAATCATCGCCCTTTTCCGTTCTGCGTCGGGATATCCGCCTGACATCGCAAGCCGCACATTCGGAAATTTACCTACCAGCGAACTTACAATTTGCTGCTGACGAGGGTCCAAAAAATCTGTCAGCTTCACTGTATGCTGATCCGAAGCCTTTTCCAACCATTCGAGCACCCGATCAACGAAGGGTCTCTCCTCCGGACGGAAATGAATGAGCAGGCTCTTCTCATTGTTCCCCATTAAAACATCATTCCATCCACGTAGGACAAGATCGCAAGCAAGCCCTGTAATATGAATCTCAATGCGATAATCGCAACGATCGGCGAAATATCAAGCACCCCGCCGATGGGTGGAATGAATCTACGAAATATCGATAAATACGGCTCTACAAATTTAGCCAGCAATTCTCCGATAAAGCTCGTTCTAGCGTTCGGAATCCATGACAGCAGCACGTAACCGATCACCATATACAAATAAATATCATGCAAAGTAACAAGAAAGCTTGCAAATTGAATCAAAATGAATTCACCTCGGGTGTATTATTCCGCCTCTTCGTTCAGCATCCCCGTTATTTTGCCGTGTATTTCCACCGTTTCCGGCGCACACATGAAAATGTGAGGACCAATTTTTGAAATATTTCCGTTCAATGCATAGACGGTACCGCTGAGGAAATCAACGATTCTAACGGCTTGGTCTCTGCGTACTCTTTGTAAATTGACGACAACGGATCTTCTGGAGCGAAGATAGTCGGCAATTTCTTGAGCTTCATCATAATTATTGGGCTCACAAAGCATCACTTTGGTGCTCTTCTGGGAATGTATGCTGACGACATTGGCTTTATTACTTTTACGAAAGTCACTGGCTGCTGGTTCCATCTCGTCATCCGTTTCTACAACGCGTTCGCGTTCTACAATCTCCTCTTCTTCCTGCAGTCCAAGAAAGTTCATTACTTTATTCATGACTCCCATGTGCTTTCTCCTCCTTCATCTTTACCAACCAAGATCGAACCTAACCGAAGCCAGGTCGCTCCTTCTTCTATCGCAATTTCAAAATCATTAGACATGCCCATGGACAAATGACGGATCTCCGTGTCAAATACCGCTTGACGGTTCAGCTCGTCTCGCAGCTCCCGGAGTCCCCGAAATACAGGTCTAGCCTCCTCTGCGTCTTCCGAAAAAGGAGCCATCGTCATTAAACCAACGACCTCAATATTCGGTATCGTGCGAACCTGCTTCGCAAAATCGAACAGCTTGTCCGGTTCTAATCCGTACTTGCTCTCTTCGCCAGATACGTTCACCTGGAGAAAGCATTTGACACGCAAGCCTTCTTGTTCTGCTTTTTTGCCGATCGCTTCTGCCAAGGAGAATCGATCCAATGAATGAATGTAATCGAATTTGCCGACAACATCCTTCGCTTTGTTCGACTGGAGATGTCCGATAAAATGCCATATTCCTCGGTGGTGAAGTTGGTTCCATTTCTCTTTGGCATCCTGCCAACGATTTTCTCCAATATGCTCCAGGCCTTGATCCAGTACAAGTTCAGTCATTTTTGCAGAGACATATTTCGTCACGGCAATCAAATGAATATCCTCAGGACGTCTGCCGCTGCGTAAACATGCTGCCCCGATTCTGGCTTCAACCTGCTTCCATCGTTCCTTCAATTGCTCTTCCTTCGTCAAGATGATGCATTCACCTCTTCTTGTAAGCCGATCCAACTCATCATCCTTCCTGTGCGGCCATGCTCTTTACGATGCGAAAAAAAGACATCCGTCGAACATCCGGTACACCACTGAGTGATTTCGATATGAGTCGGCACAATTCCTGCTTTTATCATAATCTGTCGGTTGCATTCTTTCAAGTCCAGCATTACCTTTCCTTGTTTGTCCGGCAAAGATTGAATACACTCCTCCAGTACTTCTTCGCTTCCCAAAGCGCTTCTCATCGCTTGGATGACATGATCGTCCACTTCATAGCAGCATCCTCCAATCGAAGGGCCGATGGCCGCAAGGATATGCTCTGGCTTCGATCCGTAGTTTTCCGTCATCGCAAGGACTGTCTTTTCGGCGATTTTCAGCCCGGTTCCTTTCCAACCGGCATGTGCTAAACCAACAGTACCCTTTACCGGATCAAAAAAGTACAACGGAACGCAGTCCGCATAAAATGAAGTGAGCCAAACTCCTCTTTCATTCGTAATCAGAGCATCCGTCATCCCAATGGAATCCGCTCCGCTCATGCTGCCGCGTCCAGTCTCTCCTACTGTGACAACCGCCACCTCACATCCATGGACCTGCCCAGCACAGGTCCATGATGAGAAGGGAAGCTGCAGCGCCTCCGCAATCCGCCTGCGATTCGCAATAACATATTCCGGGTTATCACCGACATGCATCGCAACGTTCAGCCCGCCGCTGATCAGCTCGCTCTCCCCCCCTTTACGGCTGGAAAAGCCAGCTGTGATACCGCTGTATCTCCGAATCCATGGATCAATATGAAACAGTTGAATTCCTGACGGATAAGTATGTGCTGCAAAAGGCTCCATGCCGGGCACCTCTTCTTCATTATAAAAATAAAACCTTCGTTCATTTTATCATACTCTTAAATCGGGCGATATCTCTAAACGGCGGCGGGGACCCTTATGAAGGATGCTTTTACTTTTGTGCCTTATAGTTCAAATAATAATCTTCCTGCACCTCTGCATCTTCCTGTACCTTGTATAACCGTGAGTCTTCGAGCTTGACAAGGACAACATCCATTCCGATTTTAACGATATTCTTCCAGGGAATGATCACCTCGCTGCTGCTGCCGAACATGCCGAAAAATTTCCCTTGGCTGGGAACCACGATCGATTCAATGCGTCCTTGTCTTAAATCCAAATCCAAATCGCTGATCTGCCCCAGCTTTTTACCGTCCACGATGTTAATGACATCTTTGGTTTGGAAATCGGAAATTTTCACCCCATCACCACACATTTATGGTTATTTATCCCCCTGTTACCGCTCGAAAGGCTTACGAATCGGGGACATCGTCTTATTAAAAATATATGTGCTTCTCGTTTAAAATGTCCTCATTCATGTAAAAAAGCTGAACCCGTACGCTTTCACGAAAAAAAGTCTCTGTTCACGTTGTACCGTGCCAGAGACTATAAGGACCTATGTGTTATTGAGTTTTGACATGTTTTTGCATTTGCTGAATCGCCGATTTCTCCAAGCGAGAGACTTGAGCCTGAGAGATGCCGATTTCGTCTGCGACCTCCATCTGCGTCTTCCCTTCAAAAAAGCGTTTCGAAAGGATCATCTTTTCCCTGTCGTTTAATTTTCGCATCGCTTCCCTTAAAGCTATTTCTTCAATCCAAGATAAGTCCTTGTTCTTCTCATCACTGATTTGATCCATCACATAAATAGGATCCCCGCCGTCATGATAGATCGGCTCAAACAAGGATACGGGATCTTGAATGGCGTCCAGTGCGAATACGACATCCTCTTTCGGTACGTTAAGAACCTCGGATATCTCGAAAACTGTCGGTTCACGGGAGTTTTTGTTGGTCAATTGATCTCTTACTTGAAGTGCTTTGTAAGCAATGTCACGCAAAGAGCGGGAGACGCGAATAGGATTATTGTCCCTTAAATATCGACGAATTTCCCCGATGATCATCGGCACAGCATATGTAGAAAACCTTACATTTTGACTGAGATCGAAGTTGTCAATGGCTTTCATCAGTCCGATACAACCGACTTGAAACAGATCATCTACGAATTCTCCGCGATTGTTAAAGCGTTGTATAACGCTCAGCACCAATCTCAGATTCCCGTTGACCAGCTTTTCTCTGGCCGACAGTTCACCCTGCTGCTGCAGCTGCACAAACAATTCCCGCATTTCCGCATTGGTTAATACGGGCAGCTTTGAGGTATCCACACCACAGATCTCAACTTTGTTTCGGGTCATTTTGCGACTACCTCCCAAGGAGAAACTAATGTACATTATCCCCTCGAGTGGTATTTTTATTCTTTCATCTTCAAGCAGCCATTCGTCGGTATGGTCCTGCCTAAATTCAGATCATTTTATTAAATTCCTTGCGCAGACGCTTAATAATCCGCTTTTCCAGACGAGAAATATAGGACTGCGAAATACCAAGTAAATCTGCGACGTCCTTCTGCGTCTTTTCCTCGCCATCCACAAGTCCGAAGCGCAGCTCCATAATAGTTCTTTCCCTCTCTGAGAGCTTATCGAGAGCCTTCACAAGTAGCTTACGATCCACTTGCTCCTCAATATTTTTATAAATAATATCGTTCTCCGTACCGAGAACATCAGAAAGCAGCAGTTCATTGCCATCCCAATCAATATTTAAAGGCTCGTCGAAGGATACCTCCGTTCTCGTCTTGCTGTTCCTGCGCAAATACATTAAAATCTCATTCTCGATACAGCGTGAGGCGTATGTGGCCAGTTTGATCTTTTTCTCCGGGTCAAATGTATTCACCGCTTTAATCAAACCGATCGCCCCGATGGATACCAAATCTTCTATATGAATTCCCGTGTTTTCAAATTTCCGGGCTATATATACCACTAATCTCAAATTGCGCTCAATCAGCATCGCGCGAATCGCCGCGTCCCCGCTTGATAGCTTTCCTAGTAAAAATTCCTCTTCTTCTCTTGTGAGCGGAGGAGGCAATGCTTCGCTGCCGCCAATATAGTATACCTCTTCACTTTTCAAACCGAGCAAAAACAGAAAGCGATAATAGTAAATTTGCAGTGAGAATTTCAACTTCCAGAACATAAGAAACCTCCTGTAGAGTTAATGGGGCCGTTTCGCCTCTGCTTTTACAGCTGTTAGGGAGGTACTAACGGATACGTTCCCTTATACCGCACGTACTTCCCAGCTTCTGTCCATCATGGGTGAAGCCTGATTAGGCTGATTGAGAGACATCTCCTTCTAACAGATCCGGGTGAATAATCGCTTGAAACTTTCCTTCGCTACTCAGCGCATCGCCCCGAATACCTAGCAGCACCTTTTCCTTTTGAAATTTCTGCTCTCCATGATGAATAAGGACTTGATCCGGTTTCAGCGCCAGCATAAATTGGGTTCCCTTCTGAACTCCACGGTATGGAACGAACCTGAGCCTGTCGCGAAAAGGTACGCTTTCGTCTTCTAAATATGGCAGCAAATCCTTCATATCCCCCTGTACGCCTTCCTTCATAGTTGGTGGAAGGATATCCTTAAGAAGCGAAAATTCAACAATAACGACAGGTGAAGATGTCAAAGGATCATACAACCGGTTACCCGTATCGATCAACCCCTGGCACGTCAACGTATGCTCTTCAAGCCTTACTTCCATCTCCACAATGAACTGCTGGATAGCCTGTCTTTTCCCTGTCGTCCGGACCAGATATCGGTAGGCAGCCATCAGAATGATCAAAAGGATGATGACAAGAATGAGCGTTGTTTTGAAATGAAGCTGCTTCGTTCCAAATAGGCTGACTAAGATGCCATTGACCACCTCATGCTGAGACTGATACATATAATAAATGGCAAAGATGCCTCCGCCCGCTACGAAATTCACGATATAAAACGAAACCAAATTGCGAAAAACAAACTGAAGGCTGTGAAAACCAAAGGCGATCATCACCATCGCGGCAGAAAATAAAAATTTGATTCCCAACGTATACATGGACGACAGTACCGGAAAAAACATCATGATGACGTAGGCCGCTCCAAGTGAAGAAGCCGCGAATAATCGAACAGGTCTTATTTTGATTTTCTGCGTCCAAGCCGTCACGGACAAGGTCACGGTGTCTATCAGCAGATTGGTGAGGAATACGATATCCGCATAGATCACCATCTTCGCCCCATCCCTCCCGCTAGGAACTACTTTCATAACCTGCTATATCGGATAACCGGTTGTTCAAGTTGAAACTAGTATAATGCAACCTACCGTTAGAAGTCTGTCTAAACGTGCTGTACAGACCGGACTTTTTTTGTCGAAAGGCGCTCTTACTTTCGTTCCCAATGAGAAAAAACGCCTGACGGCGTCTTGAGGTCGCGAGCATAAAAAAAGCCGGTCCAATAAGCCGCTAACGCTTACTGGACCAGCCTTCATCAAATCAAATTATTTATCGAAATGGTTTTTCTTGTTTCTAAGGAACGTTGGAATATCTAATTGATCCGCCGAAGGGCTGTTGCCAAACGGGCGAAGGCCCGAAGTACGATTCTCTGTACTTTCCGTCGTTGTTGTTGGAATAGAAGGCTTCCGGATCGGTGTATCCATCGATGGAGCCGGCTTATGTTCAAAGCCTGTCGCGATGACCGTCACCTTAATCGCATCCTTCATGTCATCATTAATGATCGCACCGAAAATCATGTTCACATCTGGATCTGAAGCAACGGTTACCATTTCAACCGCTTCATTGACTTCAAACAAGCTTAAGTTCGAACCTCCAGTGATGTTCATGATTACACCTTTTGCGCCTTCTATGGACGTTTCAAGCAGCGGGCTCATGATCGCTTTCTTCGCTGCCTCCGCCGCACGATTCTCGCCGGTCGCTTCTCCGATCCCCATCAGAGCGGATCCTCGCTCAGACATAATGGTTTTGACGTCGGCGAAGTCCAAGTTAATTAGACCCGGTACAGCAATCAGGTCAGAAATTCCTTGAACAGCTTGACGCAGTACGTTATCCGCTTCACGGAACGCTTCAATCATCGGCGTTTTCTTATCGACAATTTCAAGCAATCGATCGTTCGGAATAATAATCAATGTATCTACTTTTTCTCTTAAAGCGGCGATCCCTTGTTCCGCTTGAGCACTTCTCTTGCGTCCTTCAAACGTAAATGGACGGGTCACCACACCAACGGTGAGCGCACCGCATTCCTTCGCAATTTCAGCGATGACAGCAGCTGCACCTGTTCCTGTCCCGCCTCCCATGCCTGCTGTCACGAAGACCATATCCGCTCCGCCCAGCGCTTCCATAATTTGCTCACGGGATTCCTCCGCAGCCTTTTTACCGATATCTGGATTGGCACCCGCACCTAATCCGCGGGTTAGTTTCTCACCGATTTGCATTTTCACGGGAGACAAGGAGTAGTTCAATGCTTGAGCATCCGTGTTTACAGTAATAAACTCGACACCCTGAACACCGAACTCAATCATTCTATTTACTGCGTTGCTACCGCCTCCGCCAACACCGATGACTTTTATTGAGGCCAGCTGATTGGTCTCGAAATCAAACTCTAGCATATCTGTCATAATCCTCCTATTTCAACGAATAAGTACGTCTTTCGCATTTTCGTAAGGGATGGGTACGTCGCACTTTCCGCCCTGCTTTTTATATAAACTCGCTAAACCAATTTTTCACTTTATCAACAAAACCGGACTTCTTAGGTGAACTCTTCTTCAGAACTGATTTAGCAGCAGGCGCCGCACCAGCGCTCGGCATCCCCTTTCTGGAAGAACGGGATGCGTACTGAATAATCCCTACACCGTTCGTAAAGGACGGATCTCTGACACCGATGAAATCAGGCACCGCAATTCTTACAGAGGTTTGAAGAACTTGCTGCGCTGCGGCCAACATACCGGGCATTACCACGCTGCCTCCGGTGAGAACGTATCCTCCTGCCAATTCCTTCCCGCCGATTCTCGCAACTTCAGCTTGAACGAGTTGGAAGATTTCAACCACTCGCGGTTCGATAATATTCGACAAATCCGTTTGGCTGAATTCCTTCTCCGAATTGCTTCCAATACGGGGTACTTTAAAAAGCTGATCCGGCTCAGCATGCTCAATGAGAGCACAGCCGTATTTCAGTTTTATCATTTCAGCCATTTCGGTTTGTGTCCGCAAACCGATTGATATATCGTTCGTAATATATTCGCCGCCGATCGGCAAGGTCGATGTAGCTACGATGTTGCCATTCTCGAATATAGCAATCGTAGTAGCTCCTGCCCCGATATCCACTAATGCAGTTCCCATTGTTTTCTCATCTTTAGAGAGCGCAATCTGACTTGCGGCCAATGAGGAAAGCACAAGCCCTGATACCTGCAAACCCGCTTTCTCCACACAACGTAGCAGATTATGTACTGCTGTCTTGGCGCCGGTAATAATTGTCGCTTCGACTTCCAGGCGAACGCCGATCATCCCGTGTGGATCATGAATGCCTTCAAGTCCGTCAACTAAAAACTGTTTCGGAACAATCCCTATAATATCGCGTTCAGGCGGCAGCGCGATCACTTTCGCGGCTTGCAGCACTCTGTCAATATCTTCAAATCCAATTTCCCTGTCTTCATTTGACACCGCCACTACACCATGGCTGCTTTGCAAACCAATATGATTGCCCGTGATTCCAACATATACACTGGAAATTTCGATACTTACCATGCGCTCCGCATGATCCACCGCATTTCGGATCGACTGAACGGTCTGATCTATATCAACGATAGCTCCTTTGCGGATGCCCTGAGAATCAGCGGAGCCTACACCAACGATGTTTATGGAGCCATTGTTCAATTCTCCGATAATTGCCCTGACCTTGGATGTACCGATGTCCAAACTAACGATGATGTCATTGCTGCTCAACCTGTGGCACCTCCTGTTTACCTACTTTAACTGATCTATCCCATAGGATTCCTTTGTACTTATTCCACACGATCGTACAATTCCCTCTTTTTACGCCATTTTTTTAACGCGTTAATCATATTTCATTTACAATGAATCAATCGATTTGCGTGAAAGGTTATATTACTTTGATAACCATTCTACCAACCTCTCAACATAAGATCAATTTTATCATTATTTGCTCGGTTTTAATAGTCAATTTTTCATTTCTTTTCAATTATTGTCGAAAAATGACTAACCTTCTTCCGAATTTGACTCATTCGATGTATCGGGCCCCACCTCAGTTCCTTCCTGTGCACCAAAGGGACGATGAATAATCGCCTCGAGCATTGATATTTCGCCAGAGGTGATATCTTGAGACCGGAGCTCATATATTATATCAGGAAGAAGATCAATCTTATCTTTCAAATACGAAATGGTCGTAATCACTTCAAAGCCGGAACGGGTATAGAGCAGAATCTTGTCCTTGTATGAGGTCGTGGACGGCAACGGTTTAATCTCCGAAATATCAGCAAGCAGCTTCGAAGGGATTTCCCCGATCGTGCTGCTCAATTCGACTTTTTCCGCATCACGGCCTTCCCATCCCGTAAGCAGCGGCTTATCCAACTCCATCTGCTGTGAGCTGGCACTCACTTGAGTACCGTTTGCCAGAAGCAGTACGATTGTACCGTCACTTTTCACTTCATACGCTACGCCAGGAAACTCTTCTACCTCAACTGTCATTCGGCCTGGGAACGATTTCGTCACCTTCGCATGACGTATTTCTTTCAGCTCCATTATATCATTTTCAATTTCCTGCTCGTTCACGAGAAAATACGAATCGCCGTTTTCAACTTGAACTGCAGCCATTAGCTCTTCCTCGGACACATAATGATTGCCTTTGATTTCGATCGAAGAAATCTCGCTCAGGGAGGAACGGAAAAATAATACCGCCATCAGGGCAATAAAAAACATAAAGACCAGCAGTCTTATTTTTTTGTTCGCTTTTTTGGGTTTATTCCCCGTCTTCATCGCTGGAATCGGCACCCTATTATTCATGATCTCCCCCCTAAGGACTTGTCCCGATTGGCAAAAAGAAAAATGCCATTCCGTCACCTTGCCGCAAGCTCCATCGCAGGGCAAGGATCAGGTTGGCTCAACGTTCAATTATTAACAATTTTGGCCGTCTGCGTTCTTCGCGTAATGTTAGCGCCTAGAAGACCAAACATCTCTTCGATATTTTCATATCCGCGGTCAATATGATGAATTTGTTCAACTACCGTCGTCCCTTTGGCCGAGAGTCCAGCGATCACTAATGCTGCACCGGCTCTTAAATCGGTCGCCTCGACTGCAGCTCCGTACAGCCTTCGAACTCCGCGTATAAAGGCGGTATTCAGGTCTACACGAATATCCGCACCCATCCGGCAAAGCTCATCGACGTGTTTGAACCTTCCTTCAAAGATCGTCTCCCGGATGGTGCTCATGCCGTCAGACAGCGCCAGCAATGTCATAATCTGTGCCTGTAAATCCGTCGGAAACGCCGGATACGGCGAGGTAACAATTCGGTCCACAGCCATTGGTCTGCGGCTGCTGCATACATTGATTATATCACCCTTCACATCCACTTGAACACCGGCTCTTCTGAGTACATGGGTGAGAGACGTTAGGTGCTGTGAGTTCACACCCTCCAGTGTCACATTCCCTCTCGTTGCAGCCGCTGCAATCATGACAGTCCCGGCCACGATCCGATCAGGAATAACGTGATAGTGACATGGCGACAATTGCCTTACGCCTTGGATCGTAATGGTGCTCGTGCCTGCGCCGATAATGCGTGCGCCCATCTGATTAAGAAAATTTTGCAAATCCTGAATTTCCGGCTCTCTGGCGGCATTATGGATCACCGTGACCCCTTCCGCCCTGACCGCAGCCATCATAATGTTTTCTGTTGCACCGACGCTCGGTAGATCGAGAACAATTTCAGCTCCTTTAAGCTGATTGCCCTGACAAATAATCGTATCCGTGGACGACTTAAGCTCCCCGCCCAACGCTTCCAAACCACGTAGATGCAGGTCTATTTTTCGCTCGCCGATTGCACAGCCTCCAGGCTGATAGATTTGGACATGGCCAAACCTCGAAACCAGAGGCCCCATCAAAAATATCGAAGAACGCATTTGACTCATTAAATGTTCGGGAATATGGGAAGAGTGAACGTGCGTTGTATCCAGCACGATCTTCCCGTTCGAAAATTCTGCTTTGCAGCCTATCTCTCTTAATATTTGGAGCATGACTTGAATATCCAGTAGATTTGGCACATTGTCAATGACATGAACGCCCTCCACCATCACAGCAGCGGCTAAGATCGGAAGCGCGGCATTCTTAGAACCGTGCACGTGTATCGTCCCGGCAAGAGGCTCTCCACCTTGAATAACCAGTTTCTCCAATGTTTCACCTCCGAATTAACGCTCACCCATCAACAGAACCTCAGTTTCCAATTCGATCCCGTATTTTTGTTTAACGATGGCACGTATACGTTCGATCAGAGTGAGAACATCTTCAGCTGTCGCATTGCCCGTATTCACTATGAAATTCGAATGGAGCGTTGAAATTTCCGCCCCACCGCACCGCAGCCCCTTGAGTCCGGCTTCTTCAACCAGCTTTGCGGCATGGTGGCCTTCAGGGTTTCTAAACACGCTTCCCGCGCATGCCAATTGCAGCGGTTGTGTCCGAAGCCTACGGTCCTTATAGCTGGCTAGAGTTGCGGCAATTTCTTTCCGATCCCCGTGCTTCAATCGAAACACAGCTTCGGTGACAATCCCGCGCGTTTGCTGAAGCCGGGAATGACGATATGAGAAATCCAACTCTTCTGCATCATAGTTTACGAACTCCCCAGTCTCCAGCAATACTTCTGCGGATTGCAGTATACGTGACACATCAGACCCGTGCGCTCCTGCGTTCATATAGACGGCTCCGCCGACCGTGCCCGGAATCCCCCCTGAAAATTCCAGCCCAGTCAGCCCTTGCTTGCCGGCCATGACCGAAAGCTTAATAAAAGAATAGGCACCTCCTGCAATGACGATGCAGTCTTCGAAACGAATTTGTTCAAAGCCTTTGCCTAATTTCAGCACAGCGCCCCGAATTCCCCGGTCCGACACCAATGTATTGGATCCTCTGCCTAATTGGGTCCAAGGGATTTGATGCTCGGAAAGCGTGCGTAAGGCATGCACGAGCTCCTCCTTCGTATCTGCAACGATGAATACATCTGCAGGTCCGCCGATTTTCCAAGTCGTATGACGGGACATCGGCTCATTCTCTCTAACATCCTTGATGTGTGCCTTTAATTCTTTAATCACTTCCTGCATGGGTAAACCTCCTAAATGTACTTTGGAACGACCAGCGATGTTTATCGGGCCAATGATTACGGTATGCGACGAGTACGAGATGTCTGTTGGTAGTCACGTTTATACGGTATATTATGTTCAGCGTGTTCGGAGTGTGACAATCGCCCAAATAAACAGGCATTTATCAGATGCGAATCATACTGCAAGACAATGAGAAACTGCGTTATCTGGAGTACCTTGAAATATTCAGCAAAATTCCGATGGCTGTCAGCATAAGTGTTAAGGAAGAACCTCCCGCGGAGATTAACGGCAGTGTGATTCCGGTGACTGGCATGAGTCCGATCACGACACCGATATTTATCACAACCTGAACACCGATCATACCGGTAATTCCGACAGCCAGAAAGCTTCCAAACGAATCGGGCGCGGTGATCGCAGTTCGCATCCCTTTCCATACGAGCAGCATAAATAATACGAGCACGAATGCGCCGCCAATAAAGCCTAGTTCTTCGGCAATGATGGAGAAAATAAAATCCGTTTGCGGCTCTGGCAGGTAACTGTATTTTTGCCGGCTCATCCCTAAGCCTAAGCCAAACAGCTTGCCTGGTCCAATTGCATACAGCGACTGGATGGATTGATAACCGGCACCGAGAGGATCCTGCCATGGATCCAGGAAGGCCGTAATTCGCTTGAGCCGGTAGGGTGCCGCGATAATCAGTCCGATCAGTCCGACAACCCCAATCATCGCCAGTCCTGCCAGATGGGAGATTCTAGCGCCGGCTGAGAAAATGATAAGCAGCGAAGCTCCTACCAGTACAGCGCCTGTCCCTAAATCCGGCTGCAGCATAATGAGACCGAAGGCTGTACCCACGAGCAGCAGTGGAGGCATAAGCCCTTTCGTGAAATGGGTAATTTCTTTTTGTCTTTCCGCCAGATGCTTGGACAAAAATAAAATCATGCCCAGCTTCATAAACTCAGAAGGCTGAATACCGAATGCGCCAATTCCGAGCCAGCTGCGCGCTCCGCCGCGAACGACTCCGATGCCTGGAATCAGGACGATCACTAAAAAGACGAAGCAAACGATTAATCCGATTTTCGCAAATTTTTTCCATACCCAATAGTCGGTATTCATCGTAAAATACATCGCCACGATGCCAAGCACCGCAAAGATCAACTGGCGTTTCAAATAAAAAAATCGATCCCCGTAATCGTGAAATGCATTGACGGCACTGGCACTGTAAACCATGATGATGCCGACGGTTAAAAGCAGCAATGTTGAGACGAGTAGGAGCACGTCCGGTGCGGAACGGGTTTTTGCCATGATTGAACACCTCTTATCTGCAATCTTGAGGGGTACAGATCAAGGCTTGTTTACCCCCTCTCTTACAAATTATGCACGGTCTCCTTAAAAATGCGTCCCCTTTGCTCATAAGTGGAGAACATATCCCAGCTTGCACATGCAGGTGAGAGCAGGACAGTATCGCCTTCCTGCGCCATGCTGAGCGCCTTATCCAGCGCTTCCTGCAGCGCCTGATGGACGTTTTCTTTACCAGTTTCAACCGTTTGAATGTGGGTAATTCCGGCCTCTTGCGCCACTTTATTTAATTTGACTCGGGTCTCTCCCAGTGTAACGATCCCTTTCACTTTACCTTTAAACCACTCTGTGAGCTCTTTATAATCCATTCCACGGTCCAACCCTCCTGCGATTAATATCACCTTGCGCTCAAAAGCGTCTAGCGCCTTCATCGTCGAGGTCGGATTGGTCGATTTGGAATCGTTGTAAAAAGAGATGCCGTTCTTCTGCGTAACATATTCAAGCCGGTGCTCCACGCCTTGAAATGTCTTCAGAACTTCCTTAACAGCATCCATCGGCGTGCCTGCACACAAAGCAATGGCAGCGGCAGCCGCTGCATTTTCAAGATTATGTCTGCCTCTTAACGTCATTTCGCCGCTTTCGATGAGCGCGTGATCTACTCCCTCGCCGTCACGCCAAATCACAAGCTCTTTGCCCCCATCGCTCTTCAGCCAAACTCCATGATCCACTTCATGGCGAACGGAGAACCATACGATGCCGCTTTTGATCTGCTTCGACAATTGCACACAAGCCTCATCATCAGCGTGCAAAACCGCGATATCCTCCGCCGTTTGGTTGGCAAACAGCTTGTATTTCGAGCTTATATAATCGTCGATGGAGCCATGATAGTCTAGATGGGTTGCATATATGTTCAAAAGACAAGCAATTTTCGGATGGAAATCGCCTGTCCCTTTCAGCTGGAAACTGCTGAGCTCGGTCACAAGCCAATGGTCTGACTCTGCCTCTTCAGCCGCTTCACAAAGAGGAATGCCGATATTCCCCGCTATAATCGGACGCTTTCCTCCCGCTTTCAGCATCTCGTAAGTCCAAGTCGTTGTGGTCGTCTTGCCATTGGAACCGGTGATTCCGATAATTGGAGCAGAGGTTACATGCTGCGCTACCTCGACTTCCGTCACCACCTCGACACCGAGCTCTAAGGCGCGCTGAACAGGCGGTGAGCTATATGGAATCCCGGGATTTTTGACAACAAGTGCCGTGTTCTCATCGATGAGATCGTCAGGGTGATGACCGCAAACGACAGAAATTCCCAAAGCCTCTAATACATCGGCTTCGGGACTCTGGTCACGCGGTTTCAAATCGTTGACGACAAGCTTAGCTCCATATTTCTGGAAAACTCTGGCTACTGCCTGTCCGCTGCGGGCTAAACCGAGAACAACTACTTTTTTAGAACGATACGTATTTGGATGATGCATGCTTTACAACCCCTCATGTAGAAATAGCCCTAAGCCGGCAAGAATCAAAGCCGCTATCCAAAAGGTGATGACAACGCGCCACTCAGACCAGCCGCTCAGTTCGAAATGATGATGAATCGGGCTCATTTTAAATACTCTTTTTCCTGTCGTTTTAAAGGAAGTCACCTGAATGATTACCGATAAGATCTCGATAATAAACACGCCGCCGATGACAACGAGCAACAGTTCTGTCTTGGTCAGCAGCGAGACTGCAACGAGTCCTCCGCCGATTCCGAGAGATCCGGTGTCCCCCATAAATACTTTCGCGGGGTGCGCATTGAACACAAGAAACCCAAGAACAGCACCAATCATCGCTGCCGAGAAGAAGGCCGACTCATGTTCACTGCCCATCATGGCGATTACCGTTAAGGCGCCGAACGCAATCGCGCTTGTTCCCGAGAGCAAACCATCCAAGCCGTCGGTAAAGTTGACGGCATTAGACATGCCCATCATGAACAAGATCACAAATGGGTAGTACAGCCAGCCTAACGGAATGTGAAGATCCAATCCGGGAATAATCAGATCGGTATTATGATCAATGCGATACAGCATCACACATACGATCACCGCGAAAATAAGCTGACCCAGCATCTTTTGTCTTGCCGTCAATCCCAAAGAACGCTTGAATACTATTTTAATATAATCATCTAGGAAACCGATTAAACCGTATCCGAGGGATGCAACCAGCAAAATATAAAATTCCATCGATCGATGGCCGCCAAATCGGAAATACGCAAGCGATAACGCCAGCATGATAATGATTCCGCCCATCGTCGGCGTGCCTTTTTTTTTCAGGTGCGCTTGCGGGCCTTCCTCCCGAATTTGCTGCCCAAATTTCAACCTCCTGAGCAGCGGAATAAATAAAGGACCGACAATCACGGCCAGCAAAAAGGACACTCCCATGGTTAACATGATGGCTGAAAATTCCATATTAGAACCCCTCATTCTTTCTTCATCTTAGACCGTTCACAACTTCTTCCAAGCGCATTCCCCTAGATCCCTTGACGAGAACGACTGTTTTGCCGCTAGAAAAGGATTTCAGCTTCAGCACAATATCCTCTTTGTTGGAAAACGAAATCACCGAGCCTGACGGATACGCGTCGGAAACAGCCAAAGCAATTTGCTCGGCCAGCTCCCCGTAAGTAAACACATATTGAATTTCATCCGGATGCAGCAGGCGGCCAATATCGCGATGAAACTGCTCTTCCTGCTCCCCGAGCTCCAGCATATCACCGAGCACAGCGATTTTCGTATCATAGCCGGGCAGTTCGGACAACAATTGAAGTGCTGCTTTCATCGAAGTGGGGCTTGCGTTGTAGCAGTCATTCAAAATCGTCATGCCGTTCTTGGCTTCAATTTGTTCAATCCTCATCCCCGTCGCCTTCATCGTCTTCAAGCCTTGAACGATATCCGCTTCGGACACGCCCATATACTTAGATACAGCTATAGCTGCGATAGCATTCGTTACATTGTGCAGCCCAAGCATCGGAACATAATAAGTAGGCGATTGGGAAGTATTCAGCACAAAAAAGGTTCCTTTGTCGTCCATCATCGTGCTGATCGGAAACAAATCATTCCGGTCGCTGTCCCCAAACCTTAAGTACTTGATCGATGGGGAAATTTGGAATCCCAGCACTTCGTCAGAAAGCTTCATCTCTGGAAACAACTGCTCGATTAACGGTTCATCTCCCGGATAGACAAAAAACCCGTCTTCCTGGATACCCGATAATATTTCCATCTTCGCCTTCGCGATCTCCAAGCGGCTGCCAAGCTGCATCAGGTGGGCTTCCCCAATGTTCGTAATGATGACAGCCTCTGGCCGGGAAAGCTGAGACAGAAGTTCGATTTCATGTCTTCCGCTCATTCCCATTTCGAGAACGGCCATCTCTGTGTCTTCTTCCATCGACAGCAGCGTTAACGGAAGTCCAATATGATTGTTAAAGTTCCCTTCCGTTTTGTGCACTTTGTATGTCGTCCCCAAAATCGAGGCGACCATATCCTTTGTCGTTGTTTTCCCATTGCTCCCGGTAATGCCAATGACTCTGACTGCCAGCTCGTTTCGATAGGCGGAAGCAAGCTGCTGCAGGGCAGTCAATGTATTCTCCACTTGTATCGCAGGGACCCCTTCAGGAGGCTGTCCTTGGTCCGCTTGCCACAATACCGCGGCAGCCCCCTTCTGAATGGCTTCCTCTGCGTACTGGTGTCCGTTGAATTTCTCACCAATCAGCGGAATAAAGAGGCTGTCTCTTGCTATGCTTCGAGAATCGGTGCTGACTCCTCGAATTGCACTTTCGGGGGTGCCGAATATGAGCTGTCCTCCAGCCATATTGCTTATTTGCTGCAGGGTTCTATTTATCAATGAAACCGTCTCCTTATGGCGTGTTTTGCAACGATGCGGTCATCGAAATCCGTTCTGATTCCATTCACTTCCTGATACGTTTCGTGACCTTTTCCCGCAATCAATACTACATCTTCATGGCTTGCCATTTCAATAGCCGCTTCAATCGCTTCCTTTCGGTCTACGATCATGCTGTACTGTTCAGGGGACAATCCGCCGCGCACAACCCCCGGTTCTATATCAGCCAAGATCAAGGATGGATCCTCCGTCCGCGGATTGTCCGAAGTGACAAACACATAGTCACTGTATTTCGCTGCGATCTCCCCCATGACTGGACGTTTCGTCCGATCGCGGTCTCCTCCGCAGCCGAATACACTGATGATGTTGCCCTTTGCAAAATCCTTAATGGTGGCGAGTACATTCTCCAAGCTATCCGGCGTATGCGCGTAATCGACCACAACTAAGAAAGGCTGCCCTTCCATCACGGCCTCAAATCGGCCGTTCACACCTGAAACCTTCTCTAACGATGTTTGAATATCCTCCAGCGCGAATCCTTCGGCTAAACCTGCTGCAATCGCCGCAAGGGCATTATAGACGCTGAATTTTCCAATTAGTTTTAGGGTAATTGACGCATGACCCGCAAAGCTCTCCACCTGAAACATCGTGCCCTGATGTGTAATCCGAATATTCGTTGCCCTTACGTCCGCTTCCTGATCAATTCCGTATGTGATCACCTGTGCGGACGTCACTCGAGCAAACACTTTACTCGCTGGATCATCCGCATTCAGAACAGCCACTTTGCGCCGGTTCACATCCGGCGTGAAGGTGTTGCCTAGCCTTGAGAAGAATAATGACTTGGCATCCCTATAATTCTCCATCGTTTCATGGAAATCGAGATGATCCTGCGTCAAGTTGGTAAAGATCGCTGTTTTAAAGTCACACCCCTTCACCCTGCCCAATTCTAGAGCATGACTGGATACCTCCATCACCGCGTATTCTGCCCCGGAATCACGCATTTTTCTGAGATTGCGCTGCAGATCGAGTGATTCTAGTGTTGTATTTTTGGATTCAAACACTTCGCCGCCGATTTTGGTCTGAATGGTGCCCATCAGACCCAGCTTTTTTCCTTGATCCTCTAATATCCGTTCCATCAAATACGTAATGGTCGTTTTCCCATTCGTACCTGTTACGCCGATCACTTTGAGTTCGGAGCTGGGGTATCCGTAAAAATGTGCGGCAATGACTGACATCGCATAGCGAGTATCCTTCACGATTAGCTGAGGAATGTCCAGCGCCAATTTTTGCTCCGTGACCAGTGCAGCGGCTCCTCGCTCCACTGCGTCGGCTGCAAACTCATGCCCATCGAATTGATATCCGCGTATACAAATAAATAAATCTCCAGGCCGAACCTTTCGATTATCCGCTGCCAGCCCTTGAATTTCGGTCTCCGGATCCCCTTCACAACGACTGGCGACGAACAAAGCTGCACATTCTTTAAGCTTCATATAAATCCTCCTCAGCGACTGCTTCACTACACCTTATAAGATAAATATTAATATTATGGTCAAACTTTCCTAATCCACAACGTCTAATTCCCGTTTTTTTGTTTTTCATCGGTTTCTTCTTTGGATTTTGGTTCGGCAGGCGGATCGGACAAGAAGATGCGAATCGTCGATCCCTGTTCTACCCTTTCCCCCGGCTTCGGTGCCTGATTCACAACCATGCTTCCGGATCCAGATGTCGCTAAATTAAAGTTTTGATTCATCATTTCATAAATTTCAGTCACCGACATTCCGATCAAATTAGGCACCTCAACGATCTGAGTTTCACCATAAGTATATTCCCTCGGTACCTGCTCTGAACGCGGCTCCACTTCCATGTATCTTAGTGCATCCTCCAGCATATTCTTCACGAGTGGTGCGGCGACAAGACCACCGAACTGTATTCCTTTCGGATTATCTACTGCGGCGTAAATCACAATTTGCGGATCGTCCGCTGGTGCAAAGCCGATAAAAGAAACGATGTGTTCGGTTTTTGAATATCTCCCATCAATTACTTTCTGCGCAGTACCGGTTTTTCCTCCAACACGGTACCCGTCAATAAAAGCGTTCTTACCGGTTCCTTGTGCAACCACGCTTTCCAGCGCTTCGCGAACCTTTTTCGAGGTTTCTTCCGAAATGACGGTGCGTACAAGCTCAGGCTCTATCGTTTCTACCACTTCACCGCTCTTCGGATCGATCCACGCCTTCGCCAAATGCGGCTCATACAGCTTTCCTCCGTTGATGGCAGCCGACACTGCGGTAATTTGCTGAATCGGTGTCACAGATACCCCTTGACCGAAAGAAGTCGTTGCCAGCTCCACTGGTCCCACCCGATCGAGCTTGAAGAGAATTCCATTCTCCTCTCCGCCTAAATCAATGCCGGTCTTTTGTCCAAATCCGAAATTCTTAATGTAGTCGAACAGTGTTTCCTTCCCTAATCTTTGGCCCATGACGACAAAACCAGGGTTGCAGGAGTTTTCTACGACCTCGAGGAACGACTCGCTTCCATGCCCGCCTTTTTTCCAGCAGCGCAATCGAGCTCCTGCCACTTCTATATAACCCGGATCATGGAAATGCTCATTTTCGAGGTCCACCTTTCCTTCCTCCAATGCGGCGGCAAGGGTAATAATCTTAAAGGTGGAACCCGGTTCATATGTCATCCAGATAGGAAGGATCCGATTGTAAACCTCCTGCGGGTATTCCCTGTAATTTTCTGGCTCATAGTCAGGACGAGAGGCCATGCCGAGAATTTCTCCCGTATTCGGATCCATAGCAATGGCCCATACCCCGTTCGGCTGATGCTTGATCATTGCTTGATCCAGTTCACGCTCCATAATGGTCTGAATCTGTTTGTCGATGGTAAGCTGCAGATTCATTCCATCGCGCGGCTCCACATACTTCGATGTTGTCCCCGGCATTTCTCTTCCAGCCGCATCCGCTAAATATGAAATAGAGCCTTCTATTCCTTTCAAGTAGCTGTCATAGGTGAGTTCAATCCCCGTAAGTCCTTGATTGTCAATGCCGGTAAAGCCGAGAATATGTGAAGCTAAGTTTCCATACGGATAGAACCGCTTATTGTCCTCAGCCACAACGATACCGGGCAAATTCAGCTCTCGTATTTCCTGCGCTTTTTCCAGTGTTATTTTTCGTCCGCCCGGCTGCAGCTTGACACTCGATTGACGCTTCGTAATCAAAGTATATATCTGCTCTTCCGACATCCCGAGAATCGGCGACAGCTTTTGGGCTGCCACTTCCGGTTCCTTCACTTGAGCCGGGATCGCCATAACAGTCGGCGAAGTTATATTATATGCAAGCTGAACACCATTGCGATCCAAGATTTCTCCTCTTTTTGCCGTGAAAGGTATATTTCTGCGCCAAGAATCCTCAGCTTTCTCTGAGATTTCTGTCCCTTGAATCAACTGAACATATCCAAGACGAACAACCAAAGCGGTAAAAAGTAGGGTGGTACAAATCAATACGATAAACAGCCTGCGTCGAACCGTGACATTAGAAACCTTCATCCCGCAGATCCTCCTCATTCTAACTCCTTATGCAGCCCTATTACACTTTCATAACCATGAGTATTCAATAAGCATAAGGGTTAGAACAAGCTGTCTGATCTGCTTTCTTCCCGATGAATGAATCCGAAAGAAAAGGGAGCTGCGGGAAATTCTGTCATTCCCTCAGCACCCCGTGTGTGGATCGTCTATAGTAAGTCTATTATTGTACTAGTGCTGCTTATCATCCGGTTTTTAACCTTCGTCCTCATCATCTGAATCAGAGGAGATCTCTCTTAAAGGCTTCAGCTGTAAAAAAAGTTTGCGGGTGCCGCCTGCCGTTTGAAGCTCTTGGGCGTCCACATAGCCCTCTCCCTCAACGACCGTCTCCAATTGGAGCAGCTTAGCAATTTGCAGCGCGTCTCGCAAGGATTTGCCTTTCAAATCGGGGATTTCCGCTTTCTCTGGTGCTTCAGTCAACATATAAATTCGTTCGCCTGAGACAATTTCCGACCCCTGCTGCGGAATTTGGGCAATCACCTCTGTACCTTCTCCGATGATCTCATATGAGATCCCCTGCACTTGAAGCTTATTTTCAGCCGCGGAAACCGCCAACCCTTTCAGATCCGGCACCTGACTGTCTCCAGCTGGTGAAGAAATGGAAGTCCCCTCTTCTTCCTGCTCGCTCACCCCCAAATAACGTAAGCTCTTCGACATAATCTCACGAAATGCGGGAGCGACCACCTGACTTCCGTTTCGATAATCTCCATCCAAATCCGGTGCGTCGGCGATCACAATGAGCGCAATCTTCGGATTCTCTACAGGAGCGTATCCGATAAATGAAACGACATATTGTCCATCCGCGTATTTGCCGTTAACTACCTTTTGGGCCGTCCCCGTCTTCCCGGCAATCCGATATCCATCGATATAGGCCATGCGTCCGGTGCCGATCTCCTGGTCGGAGATGACTTGCTCTAAGTAATCCCCGACCTGCTTCGAAGTTTCCTCGCTGATTACTCGGCGAATCGTCTTCGGCTCGTTCGACTCGATCACTTCTCCGGTCTCAGAGTCGACAATCTCCTTAACCAGATACGGCTGTTTCAGCTCCCCGCCGTTGGCAATCGCCGAAATCGCGGCCACCTGCTGGAGCGGCGTTACCTGGACAAGACCTTGACCGAAGGTCGCGGTCGCGACTTCCGTCGCAATCCAATTGCGAAACGAAATCGAACCTGCCAATTCCCCTTGGATGTCAATTCCTGTCTTGGTTCCGAAGCCAAAGGCATCAATATAGCTTCGCAACTTCTCGGCACCCAACTGCTCATAGCCAAGCTTAACAAACGCTACGTTACTTGACCGTTTCAAGCCTTCCATATAACTGATGCGCCCCCAACCTTGACCGTAGTTATGGTCGTGGATCGGAGTTCCGGCCACATTGATCGAACCGGATTGAAATTCATCTTCCGGATTGAATATCCCTTCTTCTACTGCCGCGGCCAGCGTCACGATCTTAAAGGTAGAACCTGGCTCATACAGCGCGGAAACCGAGTTGTTTTTAAAATCTTCAAAGCTGTCAAAATCCCAATATTCATTCGGATTGTATGTGGGCATGTTCGCCATTGCTAGAATTTCCATCGTCTCTGGATCTGCAGCAATGGCCGTCATGCTTTTCGGCCGAAACTGCTTGTAAGCTTTCTCCAGCGCTTGTTCAACGAACAATTGAATTTTCTCGTCAATGGTCAGCCGAATATTGTCTCCGTTCTGCGGAGGAATCAGCTCTACTTCTCCACCCGGAATCTCGTAACCGAGCCGGTCCCGTTCATAGCTTATTTTGCCGGGGATGCCTCTCAAAATATCATCGTACTGCTGCTCGATCCCTTGCTGCGCCTCGCCTTCCAAATTCGTATAGCCGAGTACGTGAGAGGCCAATTGCTTCAGCGGGTAATACCTTTTCTTCTCCTCTAGAAGATAGATCCCGTTCAAATCCCGCTCTTTCATTTCCTCTCGAATTTGATTTGCCCGTTCACTGTCAATCTTCCAACCTTCTCTTCTAATCTCTACTTGTATATAGTAATCGCCGTTGCTTTGCTTGGCGGTTACTTTCCCATATAATTCCTGCTTCTTCTCAGCAGAGGTCATGCCTAAAATCGGAGCCAGCATTTCCACAACCTCGTCTGCCGTTCCGTTTTTATGAATTAAGTCAGGATTCACCGCGACCGTATAAGCTGCAGCATCCTGGGCCAGCACTTGTCCATTGCGATCCGTAATGGCCCCTCTTGTAGGAAGCAGCTGTTTGCTAGTTTCCCACGTTTTCTTCGCCTCGTCCATCAGCATAGATGCATCTACGACTTGAATCCAATACATTCTGGCCATAATTGAAACAAAAAACAACGTAAACACGGCACCAGCCAACAAAGAACGAAGTTTTATTTTTTTGTTCATCGCGATCAGATTCCTTAATTGTTATTTGCCATATTTCCAACTTGCGCGCTTACGCCGGATTGAACCTGCTGCAACGAATTTTCGTTCACATATACGAGTCCTAATTCCTCTGCCTGCTTCATCAGTCTAGATGGCTCAAGCAATTCCTGCGCTTTCAGCTGCAAGGTTGCGTTCGAGCTCTCTAATTGATCGATCTTTCTTTCTACCTCTTGAATCTTCGTATTCAAACTATAGATTTGCGCATAACGCCAAATGACAGCCGCTGCAACGGCCATGCAAAGAATAATGACCAATAAATACAGCAGCTTTTCCGCCATCGGAATAGAAACCTTCTTGGAGACCACTTTTCGGGTTTCCCGCACCTTCACTTTCGGTTTCTTCTTCGGGTCTAAGGCAAGATTCCCATTATAGTACGCCGACAATTCGCATTTCTCCTCTCTGCTGCGATTTCTACAACTTCTCTGCTACCCGCAGCTTCGCGGAACGGGCTCTTGGGTTTAACTCAAGCTCCTGTTCGGAAGGCAGCAGCGGTTTTCTATTCACCAGTTTGATGACCGCCTTCTTATGGCAAACACATATCGGAAACCCCGGAGGGCAAGTACAAGCTTCAGCCAGCTTCGCAAAGGTCTGCTTACAAATCCGATCCTCTAGCGAATGGAACGTAATGACGCTGATTCTTCCGCCGGGAGCCAGACATTCCACGCTTTGTTTCAGTGCTTCTTTAAACACATTCAGCTCATCGTTCACCTCGATGCGAATCGCCTGAAAGGTACGCTTGGCCGGATGCGGTCCGGTCCTTCGAGCGGCAGCGGGAATTGCCGATTTAATAATCTCTACAAGCTCGCCGGTCGTCTCGATCGCTTTCTGCGAACGAGCCGCGACGATTTCTTTGGCAATTCGTCTGGAAAATTTCTCCTCGCCGTATTCATAAATTACATCGGCCAAGTCCTTCTCCGGATATTCGTTGACCACATGATATGCCGTCAAGCTCTCTTCGCGATCCATTCGCATGTCGAGCGGAGCATCATGATTGTAGCTGAAGCCTCTTTCAGCTTCATCCAATTGCGGAGACGACACCCCTAGATCAAACAATACGCCTTGAACCTGTGGTATTCCCTCGGAGGAACGCGGCACATTCAGTTCAAGGAGCACTTTCTTCAATTCCTTAAAATTCGATTTTACAAATTTCACTTTGCTTTCATAGGGAGCAAGACGCTGAGCTGCATGAGTTAAAGCGGCATCATCCTGATCAATTGCGATAAGCAGTCCATTCTCGCTCAATTGAGAGGCAATCCATTCGCTGTGTCCTGCACCACCTAAGGTGCAGTCTACATAAATGCCGTCAGGCTGAATATGGAGACCATCCACCGCTTCTTCCTTCAAAACCGTGATGTGATGAAACAAACCTCTTCCTCCTAAAAATTAAAATCAAAATCAACCAGCTTCTCCGCGATCTCATTGAAAGATTCCTCAGACTGCTGGTTATACGCATCCCAAACTTCCTTCGCCCATATTTCAACTCGATTCGACACTCCGATAACCACCGCATTACCGGACAGCTTGGCATGCTCTTTCAAATTATTGGGTATATTTACTCTGCCCTGCTTGTCTAATTCGCATTCAGTAGCGCCCGAGAAGAAAAAACGGGTAAACGCCCTAGCATCAGACTTCATAAGAGGCAGCGCTTTAAGCTTCTGCTCAAGGACAGACCATTCTTCCTGAGGGTAAATGAACAGGCAGTTATCCAGTCCACGGGTCATCACAAAGGTAGGACCAAGCATATCTCGGAACTTCGCCGGTACGATCATACGGCCCTTGTCGTCTACACTGTGCTGGTATTCACCCATGAACATACGGCTCTGCCCCCTTTCTACCCTTTTGCCCCACTTTGCCCCACAATCTACCACTCAATGCGTAAATATTCGCCACCACAAAAAAAAATCCTGCTTTTTGGGCAGGATTTTTTTGCATCATATTCGCTCTGAGACCTTTTCCCTACGCAACTTTCGTGGTCTCAATGCTCTTAATCAGCAGAATGGATATGAAAAACATAAGACAGCGTATGGAATGAACAGATTAATTTTGTCGATTTACTATTCTTTATCCCTAGATTTCAATTTGGAAAAACAGGAAATAAGAACTACTTCAGTATGACTCTGATAACGTCGTTATTCTGCCCAGCTGTCCAAGTATTTCTTCTGGGCGTCGGTTAAACGGTCAATCGAAATCCCCATCGATGCTAATTTAATTCGAGCCACCTGCTCATCAATTTCATAAGGTACAGGTACGACTTTATTCCCTAACGCCGTGTAGTGGTCGTTCGCATACTTCAGAGACATGGCCTGCAGTGCAAAGGTCATATCCATGATTTCCGCCGGATGACCGTCGCCGGCAGCCAGATTGACCAGTCTCCCTTCAGCCAGCAAATAAATTTTGTTGCCGTTTTTCAACTGGTATTCTTCAATATTTCTGCGAACCGTTCTCTTGGATTGGGAACGTTCCTCCAGTTCAACCTTATTCACTTCAATGTCAAAATGTCCTGCATTGGAAAGAATAGCTCCATCCTTCATCACATCGTAATGCTCTCCGCGAATGACATCGCGGTTGCCTGTCACGGTCACGAAATAATCCCCGATCTTGGCAGCTTCCCCCATTGGCAATACAGTGAAGCCGTCCATATGCGCTTCGACTGCCTTAATGGCGTCTACTTCCGTCACCACAACCTTCGCTCCTAAACCTTTCGCGCGCATCGCCACACCTTTGCCGCACCAGCCATATCCGACTACAACGACCGTCTTTCCTGCGACGACCAGATTGGTCGTCCGATTAATGCCGTCCCATACCGATTGACCCGTACCGTACCGATTATCGAATAAGTATTTACAGAATGCATCGTTGACCGCGATCATTGGAAACTGCAGTTTATTTTCTTTCTCCAATGCTTTTAAACGCAAAATGCCTGTTGTTGTTTCCTCAGCGCCACCTCGCACCTGCGACAATAAGTCTTGGCGTTCCGAGTGAAGAATGGTGACCAAATCACCGCCATCGTCAATAATCAAATCCGGCTTCGTCTCCAGCGTTTTGATCAAGTGAGACTTGTACTCTTCTGGTGACGGATTGTATTTTGCGAATACCGTAATTCCATCCGATACCAGAGCAGCACAAACATCATCTTGCGTCGATAGCGGATTAGAGCCTGTGATAGTAACTTCAGCGCCTCCGGCTTGAATCACCTTGGCCAAGTAAGCCGTTTTTGCCTCCAAATGAAGAGAGATCGCTACTTTCAATCCCTTGAAAGGAAGCTCTTTCTCAAACTGTTCGCGAATACTATTAAGTACCGGCATATGCGCTTGAACCCAGTCAATTTTTAATTTACCTTCCGGTGCCAATGCGGCATCGGTAATGATGCTTTCTTTCGATGCATTCGTCATCCCGAATTCTCCTTCATTCCATATATTTTGATCGTTAAACGTACATAAGATAATGCACTTCGTCATCCGCATCCCAGCGGATCAAATCCTCTAACCACTGCATGCCGTATTTATTCAGGTACACAAATACATTGTATACCCGCTCCTGGTATTTGCCCATCGGCTTTAAGGAAGCATACATCTTTTCCCATTGGCGCATAGCTGTACCGTGGCGATCGATGAGTGCTTTCTTGGCCTTGTTTTCTAAAAAGACGATCTGTTCCAGTATCTTCTCCATATTGGTGTTACCTAATTGGTTCATTCCCGGCTGGATCTGCTTCAAAGATTCCACAACGGGGCGGTATAATCTGATAAACTCATCTCTCACACGATGGAATTGTCCTTCAATGTCAATATGATCCTGATCCTTAAGCCAAGCTTGAAGCTTTTCCTCATATCGCTCCATTACATCTTCAGCGGTAAGTTCATATTTATCTAGATGCTTCTGTACAGTGCTTTCAACAAAGGTGATTTCTGTTCTAGGAATCAGCACCGGCATCTCCATGTCCAGATGCTCGAAAGCCGGCTTGAGCAGTCCCCAATATGCGATTTCCGCTGGTCCCAGCACGGTACCGAGCACAGGAAAAAGAAATTCCTGCATTAAAGGTCTCGTAAATACATTATTGCTGAAACGTTCAGGATGCTCCTCGATGAAGGTCAGCAGTTCTTCCTTCGTCCAGCTTTCCGTTCCCTGCTTATCCTGAAACCTTCCATCTTCGTATTGCAGCAGCTTGCGCCTGCCTCCGCTGCGCATGAACAGATTGACCTGATGCTCGGCAGGCTCGGCCTGCAATGGAAATCCATCACGTACAAGCGCTTCCCCCTGCTTCACAATCATTTCATTCAGTGCCTCATGCTGCTCCAGCAGCTCACGGAACATCGGCCGCTCCAACGCGCGAATGTTAGGATCTGCTGCATCCATGAGCACTAAGCCATGCTCTGCAAACAACCAAGCCATCGTTCGGGCAAAGGCATCGCTTAATGTACCGGATTGCTGATGAATTTCCCTTAGCTTGCCGACCAATTGTGATTTAAATTCGGTGTCTATTAAATAAGCTTCCAGCTTCTCCATCACTTCATTCCAATCGTCCTGTGAGATGGAGACATGGCTAACGCCTTCTAACGCTTGAATCCGCGAATCCAGCGACAGCTTCTCGAATTTGCCTTGAGGGTTCAACACCTGAATATGATTCACTTCATTCATGTCGTGATCTTCTCCGGCAATCCAGAATACGGGGACTACGGGTTTGCCTAATGCTGCAGAAGCCTTTTTCGCTTCTTGAATAATCGTGATCGCCTTATACATAACTAGCACAGGACCGGTCAATAATCCGGCCTGTTGACCGCCAATGATGACAAGCGTTTCAGGTCTAAGCAGGGCGCGGATCGACTCCATCGCCTTCGGTGAATTATGTATGCGAAGATTGTATTCCTCCAATACGGAGACAAGCCTTGTACGGTCTGCTTTTTGCCGTTCAGGCTTCTCCATCCTCACATTTCGCGCTATATAAGCGTCCGGACGTTTTGATATATATGAATAATAAGTGCTTACCCGATCGGAACCATTCACAAATTCAGCCGACAGGGTGTTTCTGTGTGCACGGTATGGTACGGAATTCATATGGACCCTCCTTTGGCTTGCAGATTACTCTAATGATTGTACACGTCTTTTATCTGACTCGTCAAAGTGTAGAATTGTATATTTTTTCGTTCATGGTCGGGTATCGCATTAGCAGCTCTTGAACCTTTATCTTTCTTAGACCTCAGGTTTATGATTCGATTGATTGTCTTGAATCATATTTACGCCAAATGCTTCTTCCATTTCGTCCAAGCTTCGAGATATTCCGGTAAATCCTCAGGATGGTGCCTCATACATATGCCGATCCGAAAGTAAAGCTGAATCGCTGTTTCTTCAATTAACCTTGTTTCATCCACGGCTTGATACTGAAGCAGCGAATACGCTGAAATCAAGGTGTCCGTATTCAGATCGTCCGGTGAAGAGCAGAAGGCGTAAAGAAAATCGTACAGCACGGGTCCAACGATTGGCGAGGGATCAATGACACCGACGAATGAATATTGATCGAATACGAAATTATGCACACCGGTATCGCCATGCAGCAAGTATTGTTCTTCAACATCGGAAGCAGCATACCACTTATGAACAAGCCGCTGAACGAGGCGATGATCTATATCCGGCAGTCTCTCACCGATATCGTCTACAGTTTCTTCTAAGCTCGTCTGCATAAACTCGTGCCAGCTTTGCCGCGGTATGCCGAACCTGCCCCATGTTGCCGTCTCTTTGACAGGAGTGTAATAATTAAGCAGATCTGTCACCAAACGAGCCATCCATGCTTTTTTGGAACTGCGATGCACATGTGTTGTCCCCTCTAGAAAGGAATACACCAAGTAAGAACTTTCCGGATCATGATACAGCAATTTTGGAAGCAGCGGGGACTGATGATACGTCTGTAAAAAGTGTTTTACCGGTGCAATTTGCTCCGGATGGTCCAGCTTCAATATATATGAGGATAGATGATCCGAGATCAAGTAGACAAGGCCTTCTGTTGTCCCGCTCAACTGTTTAATCTTTACGGCAAGACTAGAAATAATGCCTCTCTCATATAAGCGTTGTATGATCCGCTGCATATGAGGCTCCATCGTCGCCATATTAGCCACACTCTCCAACTCCCTTTCTTTCATTTCAACTCAGGATAACAACCAACTTCAGTATATCTCATTGAAATCCCTATATAGAAGAGGGGAAGAATGATGAATTTTGTGCCGTCCGTATCGGTAGATCTTTTGATAAATCGAGTAGGAGGGGGCGGCTAGCCCCCGACCTCTCACACCACCGTACATGCGGGTCCGCATACGGCGGTTCCTAAAGGTTAACAAAGTTCTTCATACCGACGAAGTAAGCTGAACAGCCCTCGCACTGGATTGTCAACAGTAAATCAGACAACTTTTTTAAGGGCTTGTTTGCGATACTGAACAGGCGTCAAATATCCCAGCGTTCCGTGAATTCGATGCTTGTTAAACCAGTTAACGTAATCGTATAATTCC
>NZ_JBHSQV010000173.1:0-64577 GCF_042658665.1 Marinicrinis lubricantis | reverse complement strand
CGCTTCAGGAGTAATGTCCTTGAGGCGACTTTCATAATATATCACATCTCAGCATTTCTTTGCAAGCACTTATTTTTTCCAATTCAATCTATACCGAAATGACTCAGAAACATCATGCTTGATTTCAAGCTTTCACACTGCTCCAATCGGACAAGCCGTTTGAAGCGGCGAGTTATAATTTATCAAGATTTTTATCGATTGTCAAGTACTTTTTATAAAATAAAACTCTGCCCATACATGATGCGGTAAAGGCAGAGTTTCTGGCTTCTCAAGACTCATTCCAAGATTGGTAGTTAGGAGAGATTACATATTTGGCCAGTTCCTTTGGCGAAGCTAGACGTGCATACATTCTGAATATGACTTTATATCTGGAACTGATGGCAACCTTTATACTTTTATCAATTCGGTGATCATCTAAATCCAATAACATCTCGTCCATTTCTTTTCGAAGCAAGTAATCAAGTTCTTTGCATTCCTTCTCACTGAACAGAATCCCCAGCATTATTTCCGATAACCCCCTACTGACAGCTAATTCTCTAATGTTTGCAGAAACGACGGTCTTGTTCTCCTTTTTCAACTTTACAGTAATCGTGCGGCGAGACTCACCATTCTGTAATAGATAGACAGCTCGTTTTAATGTTATGCACCATTTTTTCAGTTTTTATTAACTGTGATGCAAACATTTTACAGTTCCATGATAAAGGGGGTTACGTAAGCCTCGATTACCGCCGCGATGAGAAGCAATATCACAAGGAGAGCACCTAAAGGAATGCTAACCCGAAACAAATCTGCCAGTGCTTTACCCTTTCCTTTGTTAAACAGCGCTGTTATCCCAGCGACCCCAAAACGAATACCGTATGCCGAAGCAAGCAAAATTGCCGGAATCTCGATCACGCCGTGAGGAACGATGCCTTTCAGGAATAAAGATAAAGCATCACCCGTCCCCGCTTCTGTTAGTTCATAGACATAGCCAATCATCATGCCGTTCAGTAAGGTGAATAAAATGGGGTAAATCCCAAGCAAAATACCTAAGTACACGACCATCACCGCTTTTACAGCATTATTGATGACGATCACCCCGAACAGGACATGCTCCGCGTTATCTGCTTGGCTGACCTCTTCGGCTAACTGTTTGATTTGTTCCAGCTGCGGCGTCAGCAGCTCGTGGAGATGCTCGTTAGTGGCACCGACCCAAAGCGCGGCAATAAAAAGAATGGTTACAGCCGCCAAGTATGTTTTCATCGTTTTCAGATCATCAATAAATGGAGTGATCCATCGCTTCATACATTCACTTCCTTACCTGTTTTTATGGTCATAACCTTGATGTACGAGCATATCATTCTTTATGAGGTTCGTTATTCCAGGCGGATTGTCTTCACACCCATTAACATTCAGAATAGGAGAGATTCACCTTGAACTTTTTTTTCGTCATCAACGGAACCCGTTTGAAGCAGATAATGATTATCCTTGTGGCCGCTCTGTTCGCTGCCGGTACCATTTATGCAAAAAAGGAAAGCATCTCAGTTTTTTCGACACAAGCACAAGCTCCTTCTGCAGTGTATCAAGTGGATACGAATAAAAAATGGATCGCTCTCACCTTTGATATCAGCTGGGGAGAAAAGAAAGTCGAGCCCATCCTGCAGGTCCTTAAAGATAAGGGAGTCAAGCACGCTACGTTTTTTCTGTCTTCCGTCTGGGCACAGGATCATCCCAACCTAGTGAAACAGATCCTTGATGCAGGTTACGAGATCGGAAGCCATGGCCATAAGCATGTCAGCTATAACACACTCGAGGATCAAGAAATTCGCAAACAAATTACGACTGCCCACAGCATTTTAAATAAAGTGACAGGGAAAGATCCAACTTTGCTTAGAGTTCCGAACGGAGAGTTCGATCAAAGAGTGCTGCAAATCGCGAGCAGTCTGAATTATACTGTAGTGCAGTGGGGAGTCGATTCGTTTGACTGGATGAAAAAAGATGCAAAGACGATTGTCAATAATGTCTTAACCAAAGCGAAAAAAGGAGACATCGTCCTCATGCATGCCAGTGATTCCGCAAAGCATACCCATGAAGCGCTGCCGATCATTATTGATAAGCTTAGGGATAAGGGGTTTGAGCTTGTCACCGTTTCACAGCTGATTTCCCAAGCGGATCTTAAGCACAATGAGGTTCAAGACAAACGCTAAAACCCCGTCCATTATGCTGATGTAAAAAACCGACCTTTATGCGAAGGTCGGTTTTCTTATGGCTCGTTAAAGTTGTATTCTCTGCTTAATCCCATCTATATTGATTTCCAACCAAGCCATCGATCCTTCATTGCTATGTAAATATCATGACCTCTCATCATCTTATTGATTGGGTGCAGCTGTCTGCTTTTTCAATACTTTATGAAGAATCAATATTTGCCATACATTACAGGCGGTGATTGGTACCATCATATTCAATGTGGAGTCCAAATTATTCTCCCTAATGGCCGGTATGCCTTCAAGTACGGTAACGACGAAAATAAAAAACACGGTCGGTGTAAAAGCGGTGGGGTTGGTCATTTTCACTTTCATGATCGCGGTCAAAACAGCGACGACGGCCATAATGACAGGCAAAATGGTGTAATAACCCAATCCTTCACTCTCATCCCCGAAGAAATAATGCCGTAAAGCGATCAGATCTACAAAAACGACGATGACGAAAATCCATTGAACAACTCTCCACGTTAATTTAGACATCATGCCTTGGGCTATATAATTTACTGTCAAATAAGAGAAGAAACCCATCTGGCTTAACACACTATACGTTAGACCCATTAAGATCCCGAGCAAAAAAACATAAATATCATTCCACTCCAGGTGAGGATCGATGATCTGTACAATGAGGTTGGTTATAACCGAAGCTCCCGCTCCGACAGCCAGTGTGGTCCAAAATAAATAAAACCACTTCTTCAGATTCAAGTTCACACAGTCCTTTCCAACGTTCATGCTTCCGTTTCATTTTATCATTCAACCAACAGCGTATGTCCTTATGACATAAAGATCAAGTTAACATTCCTTGAACAATGTACATTGTACCAACGTTATCAATAAAAAGCTAACGAATCACATGATATTTCCGTGTACTTTTTACAATAATAAGTACAACTCATTTTCACTTTTTCTACCCTAATCATCTGCTTACGATGTAAGAAACATACGAAGGGAGTACCTGATCATGAATTCGCGTATGTTACGTATGCTGCCGCTGCTTCTTTTGGTTCCTTTGATCCTGTCTTCCTGCGGTTCCGACCAAGGCGGGGGCGGTATGACCAGCTACAAAGAGATGAAATCGATGGTTGTCGATATTTTAAAGACAGAAGACGGGCAAAAGGCGATCGAGGAAGCCACGAAGAAGAAGGAACAAAGCCAGGAGTCGCAAGCCATGCAGCTGCTTTCGACAGGTCAAGGTCAGCAGATAAAAGTTGCTGTCAAAGAAGTCTTGACTGATCCTCAATTTTCAAAGACGCTGCAAACGATGATGACCGATCCCAAGTTTGCCGGTGAATTCGCAAAGGCCGTACAAAAAGAAAACGAGCAAATTCATAAATCACTGATGAAGGATCCGGAATATCAAACGCTGATGCTTCAGGTAATGAAGGATCCGGAATATGAGAAAATGCTGATGGATGTCATGAAGGGAAAGCAGTATCGGCAGCAGATGATGACCGTTATGCAGGAAGCGCTCAAGAGTCCAATCTTTCGGCTTGAGCTGATGGATATGATGAAGAAGGTGCTGGAGGAAGAAAGCAAACCGAAAGAAGAAGGACAGCAAAGCGGGGGTGGCGGTGGCGGCTCTGGCGGCTCTGGTGGTGGAAGTTAACCACGAGTCGCCCCCATACCCCATATACCAGTTAAACTTGCCATCGACGAATAGAGTAAGATGTTGATGAAAGAAAAACCGCAATCGGCACTCCTAAGACGCCGTTGCGGTTTTATTCTATAGATGACTTTCTTTAGTTCTGCTGCAGTAATTCAATGACCCGCTTAGCCGTATCCGTGTACATTTGGCCAATGGGATCATCTTCTTTATAAACGGATGGGGAATAGTTGCGTTCCGTCGGTAAGTTGTCCGGAGCGCGCAATGGAATCTGAGCTAGAAGCTCCGTATGAAGCTCTTGCGCCAATTTTCCTCCTCCGCCTCTGCCAAATACGAACTCCTTCTCACCGCAATGGGCACATTCGTAATACGCCATATTCTCCACGACGCCTAAAATTTCATGTTCCGTGTGGCGGGCCATGGCACCTGCGCGTGCCGCGACAAAGGCTGCCGTCGCATGCGGCGTGGTTACGATAATCTCTTTGCTGTGTGGAATCATCTGATGTACATCCAGTGCAATGTCTCCTGTTCCCGGAGGTAAATCCAACAGCATAATATCGATCTCGCCCCATTCAATTTCGGCGAAGAAATTGCGGAGCATTTTGCCAAGCATCGGTCCTCTCCAAATGACAGGTGAATTGTCTTCAACGAAAAATCCCATCGAAATCACCTTGACCCCATGCTTCTCGACTGGAATCACTTTCTCATTCTCAATCGCGGGACGTTCCTCAATTCCCATCATGTCGGGAATGCTGAAGCCATAAATATCCGCGTCAATAATACCGACTTTCTTTCCCAGCCGAGCTAGTGCAGTTGCGAGATTGACGGTGACCGTCGACTTTCCGACTCCACCCTTTCCGCTGGCAACGGCAATAAACTGCGTTTTTGATTCCGGTGAAGCCAAATGGGAATATTCCGCAGCTGCCGGCTGAGGTCTCGAGGTATTCGTAGCCTCTTTTTCTTGTTTGTTCAAGGTCCCGTATTTCTCGATTTGCTCCGATTCAAATTCGTTCATTGCTCTAAACCGAATATGTATCTCCGAAGCACCCAATCGCTCTAAATAATTATGGACCTGCTGCTCAATCGTCGGCTTTAATGGATCATCGGAAGAGGTTAAGATAACCGTCAAAGATATCGCCTGTTCTTTAACCATGATATCGCGTACAAACCCAAGCTCAACGAGACTTTTTTTCATCTTTGGTTCTTGTATTGGGAAGAGAGCTTCTAAAATCTGCTCTTTGGTTACCACCTTTGCTGCACCCCCTTTTTTTCCATTATAGCACATCTGTTTTGTTGTTAGGGTGTACTTGCGGACTGGCTCGAAGCAAACTTCAAAATGCCTTGGTAAATGGCCGCCGACACTTTCTTTTGATAATTAGGATCGTCCAGAAGAGCTGCTTCCTGTGGATTGGACAAGAAGCCTGCCTCCACAATGGCGCCCGGCAGATCCAAAGCTTTTAACAAGTACTTGCCATCCGCTGTATTGGCTTCTCTCGTTGTATTCTGTAAATTTTCCTTGATGGCGTTTTGAATCATGACGGCCAGCTCTTTGCCGCCTGTATTGGAGGAATGGTAGAAGGTTTGCGCGCCGCTCCATTTGGGTGACTCGATACTGTTCAAATGAATGCTCACGTATAAATCGGCTTCGTGCTTCTGGATAAACTCGACCCTGCGGTGAAGATCTTGTGTTTTCCGGCTGCCCCTGTTGTCCTCATCAGCCAAATCAGTGTCAGACTCCCTTGTCATATATACAACTGCTCCGGCTTCCTGCAAATAATCCCGAAGCGACATAGCAATCGCTAAATTAATATGCTCCTCGTAAGTGCCATCCGCGCTAACCGCACCGCCGTCTTTCCCACCATGCCCTGGATCGAGAACAATAACTTTACCGGACAGCGGCAAACTCCAATGTGACCACGTATCCGCCGTCGGCAGCTTGTAGGTAAATACTGCGATGACGAAAGCAGCCATCGCCAGTGTAAGGAAGATTTTCTTTCTGCTTGCTACAGGAATCCAAATAACTAGTCTTTTTTTTCTGCCAAACATAAAACACACCCCGTTCCATTAGACTCATACATCTATATGGGACAGGGTGTGTTTTTATGACAGATGTTATGATCTGCTCGTAACTTGTTCCTTCATGCCTTCGATCAGAATTTCAGCGACTTCTGGACGAGAAAACTGAGGAGGCGGGCAAATGCCGTTGCGCAGCATTTCGCGAACCTTCGTACCTGACAAGTGCAGGTGGTCTTCTTTGCCATGCGGACAAGTTTTGCTCGAAGCCATATTGCCGCATTTTTGGCAGAAGAAGCTATGTTCAAAGAACATAGGGGTAATACCCAGCTCTTCTGGAGTAAAATTGCTGAAGATCTCTTGAGCCTCATAAGTACCGTAGTAATCGCCTACACCGGCATGATCGCGGCCGACGATAAAGTGGGTGCAACCATAATTTTTGCGCACCATGGCATGGAAGATCGCTTCCCGGGGTCCAGCATATCTCATGGCTGCAGGGAACACGCCAAGGAATACCCGATCTTGAGGATAGTATCCCGCCAGCAGTGCCTTGTAGCTTCTCATCCGAACATCGGCAGGCACGTCATCTGATTTCGTCTCACCCACAAGCGGATTCAGGAACAGGGCGTCTACTGTTTCCATTGCGCATTTTTGAATGTATTCATGTGCACGGTGTACTGGATTCCGTGTTTGGAAGCCAACGACCGTTTTCCAGCCGCGTTCTTTAAACAAATGTCGAGTTTGTGCAGGGTCAAAATAATATTCCTGAAAACGATCCGGCTGCGGACGTTTCAATACATGTACGGGTCCCCCAACGTAAATGTTGGAGTAGCTGTACAGCTTTGCGACACCTGGATGTGCGATCTCATCTGTTTTATATACGTGGATCGCTTCCTTCTCATGATCCACCTCATAAATGCTTTCCACATCGATTACGCCGTAAATTTGGCCATCTTCTTTACCTACAAGCGCTGCAGATTCACCGATTTTCAGCTGCTTGGATACGGCAGCGTCTACGGGCAGCGTAATGGGTATGCTCCATACCGTCCCATCCGCTAATCTCATCGATTCTACGACCGAATGATAATCCGCAGGATTCATAAATCCTTGAAGCGGTGAAAACGCGCCCACACCGATAAGATCCAGATCGGAAATGCTTCTTTTCTCCAATCGGATTTGGGGCAGGGCTTCAGCTTTCCGAATCCACTCCGCTTGCAAATGATCCGGTACGAGTCTTTGAATCAGCGTACCTCCATGTGGTGCAATATTTGTCACGAAAAAAACCTCCCCTAATTTGATTATTTATGCAATCCGCACTCTGTCTTTTCTGTTCCCGACCAACGACCCGCTCTTGGATCCTCACCAGGCATAACAGGACGCGTGCAATAAGAGCAGCCGATACTTGGGTAGTTTTGATCATGCAAAGGATTGTAGATGATTTCATGCTCGCGAATATAATTCCATACATCATCGGAAGTCCAGCTCGCTAATGGATTGAATTTCACGAGTCCGAATTTTACGTCATACTCCACTTTTTTGGCGTTTGCACGAGTAGGAGCCTGATCTCTTCGGATACCGGTAATCCATGCATCATATTGTGACAATGTTTTGATGAGAGGCTGTACTTTACGGATGTCGCAGCATGCATTCGGGTCACGTTTCCACAGCTCATCACCGTATTGTTCTGCCTGCTTCTCTGGGGTCATATCCGTTTTGGCTTGAATGAAATTCAGTCCGTATTTCTGCTCCATTTTGTCACGGGTTTCGTATGTCTCTTGGAAATGGAAATCTGTATCAATGTAAAAAATGTCTGTCTTCGGACTGATCTTTTGCAGCATATCCACGATTACTACATCTTCGGCACCAAAACTGCAGGCGAATGTAATGTTCGGGAAAGTTTCTACGGCCCAAGCAAGAAGCGCTTCAGGCGATTCATTCTCAAAACGTTCCGCACCCTCTGCGATCAGCTTTTCTTTCTCGATTAAGTTCATTTCGCAACCTCCAGATTAAATCCTAGTATTTTCATATGAATAATGACTTTAGTATACATTATAGTTTGAGTTTCTGACACGGTCAACCACTTTTAGGAATTCCTTTCATCCCCTCTTTGGGCGGTCTTATAGGCTCTTCACTACCCTATTCAGTTTATAACCGTATGGTGAACAATCGAAGCGGATTTGGGCTGAAATTGAAAAGTGCAGTTATGGTATGATATGAGGAAGGTTCATTTGAAAACGCGGCAAATCTTCTAATCACGCAAAAAAAAGGCCCTTTGAACAGATTCTCTGCTGCAAAGGGCCTTCTGTATAGAAAAATATTAACGTTTGGAGAATTGTGGTGCACGACGAGCTGCTTTTAAGCCGTATTTCTTACGCTCTTTCATCCGTGGGTCACGAGTCAAGAAGCCAGCTCTTTTCAAAGAGGTGCGAAGTTCAGGATCAGCTTTCAACAGCGCACGGGAAATTCCGTGACGGATTGCTCCCGCTTGTCCTGTATATCCGCCGCCATGTGTGTTAACCAAAACATCATAACGTCCAATGGTTTCAGTTAATGCCAATGGCTGTTTAACAATCAGCTTTAAAGTTTCTAATCCAAAATATTGATCAATATCACGCTTGTTGATGACAATGCGTCCTTCTCCAGGTACGAGACGAACACGAGCAACCGCGTGCTTACGACGACCAGTTCCGTAGTATTGTACTTGTGCCACGTGAGTTACCTCCCTTTAATTAACCGCGCAGTTCCCAAACTTGGGGATTTTGTGCTTGATGTGGATGCTCCGAACCAGCATATACTTTCAATCTCGTTTTCATTGCATTGCCTTGACGAGTTTTTGGAAGCATGCCGTGAATTGCAAGCTCCATCATTTTTTCTGGTCTCTTTTGAAGCATTTCTCTTGCCGTGCTTGTTTTCAATCCGCCTGGATGTCCGGAATGACGATAGTATTTCTTGTCATCCAATTTCTTACCGGTGAGTACAATTTTCTCCGCATTGATGACAATTACGAAGTCCCCTGTATCTACGTGAGGTGTAAATTGAGGCTTATGTTTACCTCTAATGATAGTTGCCACTTCACTTGCAAGGCGGCCTAAAGTCTTTCCTTCTGCGTCAACGATGTACCATTTGCGTTCTACTTCGTTGGGCTTCGCCATATATGTGGTACGCATCGAAATATCCTCCTCTTGGTTCTAACCAATCTATGGTCACGTTTCAATGTTTCATGTTGAGTTTCAGTTGTTAATGTTCAAGTAAGTCAGGTCTTGCTTCATTACAAATCAAGATTCATTGGTGGTTTCGCAGCTCGGGGCCGTGGGAAGCCAGCTATGAAACACCAACAAATATAATACTATATAACTATACAGAGATCAAGTAGGAAATTGCAGATTGTCATACTCTACCTGCCATAAAAACAAACCTTCGGGCGGAGCCGTCGGCCCGGCAAGATGCCTATTCTTCGCTTGGAGAATCGCCTGTACTTCTTCGGCTTTCTTCCGTCCGCGTCCCACCATAAGCAGCGTACCGACAATGATGCGTACCATATTGTATAAAAAGCCGTTCCCCGATACTTTCACGACCAGCTGAGGAAGCAAACCTGGCCCGTGCAGCGGGTGCGGCTCCAGCACACAATCAACCGAATACAAAGTCCGAACATGCGAGCTTTTAGTGGACTTAAGAGAGCAGAATGAGCTGAAATCATGCTCTCCCAGCAGCATCTGTGCCGCTTCCTGCATCTCATTCACATTCAAGTGCCCGGGATGATGATGTGCTAGACCTTCAGTGAATACGCTGCGCTTCCGATCTCTTTCGATATAGTAGTGGTATGTCTTTCGAACCGCATGCTTGCGAGCGTTAAAATTGAACGGCGCTTCAACAGCTGCGATAACAGCAATGTCTCGCGGGAGAACCGTATTCATCGCAATCGGCCAACGCTCCGCCGGAATATTCGATTCGGTATAGAAATTTATAACCTGCCCAATGGCATGCACACCGGCATCCGTACGCCCTGAAGCGATAATGTGACAGCTCTCGCCTGTTACTTTTTGAACGGCATTCATCAACATCTGCTGTACCGTATCTACTCCGGGCTGAATCTGAAAGCCGCTGTAATGGGTTCCGTCGTAGCTGACAGTCATCGCGATATTCCGCATGGCGTGATACCTTCCCCCCAAACAAGAAAAACTTCAAAAGAAGTCTCCAAGGCTGACTGATCGCCTTATACATGTTGTTCACGTATAAAGATAGCTCTCGTTGCTTTCGTTCTTAGTCGAATGTTTAGCATTTCCTTCATCTTCACAGAAATAAGTCCTGCAGATGAAACAAAAAAAGGGCTTCATCAGAACCCATAGATTCTGTCCACCCTTTCAGATGCGGTTTAAAAAGATTCGGCACAAGGTGCCGGTCTTTTTAAACAACCACTTTTTTTGCTGGAACCTTACGCTTGGTCAACCAGTTCCAAATAAACCATAGGCGCGGAATCTCCGCGGCGAGGTCCAAGCTTCATGATCCGCGTGTATCCACCCGGACGCTCCGCATAACGCGCAGCTAAATCGGTGAACAGCTTCTGGATTGCATCCTTTTCCCCGTCCACAGTCTCGCGACGAACGAAAGCAGCCACTTGACGGCGTGCATGAAGATCGCCACGCTTCGCAAGAGTAATCAGCTTCTCAGCGATAGAGCGAACTTCTTTCGCTTTTGCTTCTGTCGTCTCAATACGCTCATATAGGAATAAGTCGGTTACCAGGTCACGGAACAATGCCTTCCGAGCGCTGGAGTTACGACCCAACTTTTGGTATGCCATGTGTTTCCCCTCCTTCTCGGTCGTTTATACCATGCTGTCTTATTCTTCTTTACGCAGACCTAAGTTTAGTTCTTCGAGTTTTTCTTGTACTTCTTCCAAAGATTTTCGACCCAGGTTGCGCACTTTCATCATGTCTTCTTCAGACTTGGTGATCAGTTCTTGAACGGTATTGATACCGGCTCTCTTCAGGCAGTTATAGGAGCGAACAGAAAGGTCAAGCTCCTCGATCGTCATCTCGAGCACTTTTTCCTTTTTGTCTTCTTCTTTCTCTACCATGATTTCCGCTTCTTGGGCTTCATCCGTCAAGCTGACAAACAGCATGAGATGCTCTGTTAAAATCTTCGCACCTAAGCTTACAGCTTCTTCAGGCTTGATGCTTCCATCGGTCCATACTTCGAGGGTCAGCTTATCGTAGTTGGTTACTTGACCGACGCGCGTATTTTCAACGCTGTAATTCACGCGAGAGATAGGCGTATAGATAGAGTCGACCGGAATTACGCCAATCAGTTGATCTTCCCGCTTGTTCCGATCTGCGAGAACGAATCCTCTACCTCTGTTCGCCGTAATTCTCATGTGAAGACGCGCATCCGAAGAGAGTGTTGCAATGTGAAGATCCGGATTTAGAATTTCCACATCACTGTCCGCACGGATATCTCCGGCTTTAATATCACCTTCGCCGTCAGCGTCGATCTCCAGCACCTTTTCCTCGTCGGAATGAATTTTCAACGATAGCTTTTTGAGGTTGAGGATGATTTCTGTAACGTCTTCCAGAACACCTGGAATCGTAGAGAACTCATGAAGCACACCATCGATTTGAACCGAGGTGACCGCAGCACCAGGCAAGGAAGAAAGCAGAATACGGCGCAGAGAGTTACCCAGCGTCGTACCGTATCCCCGTTCAAGCGGCTCTACTACGAATTTACCGTACGTGCTTTCTTCATTGGTTTCTACGGTTTCAATCTTCGGTTTTTCGATTTCTATCATTAATATGAACCCTCCTTACAAACGTCGTTCCTCTGGATCATTCAAATTTCGCCCAAATGATGTAGTATGCCTATCATTGACTACATTATTCACAAGTCAAAGATAATTATACTACATTGTCGATTATGAATTAAACACGACGACGTTTTGGCGGACGGCAGCCGTTATGCGGAATCGGAGTTACGTCTTTAATCATGCTAACTTCCAATCCAGCGGCTTGCAGAGAACGAATCGCAGCTTCGCGACCTGCACCAGGGCCTTTAACCATAACCTCAACAGATTTCATGCCGTGATCGATCGCTGTTTTTGCAGCCGATTCAGCAGCCATTTGCGCAGCAAACGGTGTGCTTTTCTTGGAGCCTTTGAAGCCCAGGTTACCGGAGCTAGCCCAAGAGATGGCATTTCCGTGAGGATCCGTAATCGTAACGATCGTATTGTTGAACGTGGAGCGGATATGCGCTACACCGGATTCAATATTTTTACGGTCACGACGTTTGGTACGAGAAACTTTATTTTTCGGTTTAGCCATTGATCATTATCCCTCCTTATTTCTTCTTGTTCGCTACCGTACGGCGAGGGCCTTTACGGGTCCGTGCATTGGTTTTGGATCTTTGACCGCGAACTGGAAGTCCACGGCGGTGACGAAGACCGCGGTAAGAGCCGATCTCAACGAGTCGCTTAATATTTAACGCGATTTCGCGTCGAAGGTCCCCTTCCACTTTCATCTTGTCAATTGCTTCACGAAGCTTGCTTACTTCGTCTTCTGTTAAGTCACGAACACGAGTATCCGCGCTAATACCTGTTGTACTTAAAATTTTCTGAGATGTGGAAAGGCCGATACCAAAAATATAAGTTAAAGCTACCTCCACACGCTTATCACGAGGCAAGTCTACACCAGCAATACGTGCCATTCGTTCTTACACCCCCTTAGCCTTGTTTTTGTTTATGTTTCGGATTTTCGCAAATTACCATCACATTGCCTCTGCGGCGAATGACTTTGCATTTTTCGCAAATCGGTTTGACAGATGGTCTCACCTTCATGTGTATTACCTCCTAAGTCACGAGCGAAGCATTCGCTCGAATTGCTTAACCTGTTATGCGCCAAGCCGTTTCCCTCTGATTACTTTCTATAAGTGATTCTGCCTCTCGTCAAGTCGTACGGGGACAACTGAATGACCACTTTGTCTCCTGTCAGGATCCGAATAAAGTGCATTCTGAGTTTACCTGAAACATGAGCCAAAATTTGATGGCCATTTTCAAGTTCCACCTTAAACATGGCGTTTGGCAGAGGTTCGATTACCGTACCTTCAACTTCAATGACATCTTCTTTAGACACAGTCATTCTCCTTTCTGTGCATCGATCTGCTCGTTGACAAAACGATTGATGACGAAACGAAGTTTTCCGTTTGTTACTCGACCGGTCTCATTGATGCTCTGGGTCACTTCCGGACTGATCTCATCCAGAACCTCAAGGTGCATCACATTCTTTTTCTTCGGCTGGTCAAACTTCCGTTTGTCCCCATCCGCGATTAGAACGAACCGATCATCCACTTTTCCGATCATCACGGCAATTTTGCCTTGATCCCGGCCGCGAATGATTCTTACGAGCTGCCCAATCTTCGGAATACTACTGCTATCATCCACGAATACCACCCAAACCTTATATTTTGGTTAAGATTACATATCCTTTGGGAGTCATGGCAATCGTATGCTCGAATAGAGCACAAGTTTTGCCATGTACTGTAACAACGGCCCAGCCATCGCTTGACGTCCTTACATGACGCTCTCCCATATTCACCATCGGTTCGATAGCGAGCACCATTCCCGCTTAACCGGGGACTCCGATCCGACAAGCCGAATTACGACTTTTTCGGTTCTTCATGCAAGTCTGCACCATTTCATCTTTAGGCATACTTTCGAATAACCGAAAAACTGGCATGTTAAGCAGCCTGCTGAATCGCGTGGGAGATCGTGTAAAGACGTATATCCGGTTCCGCAAACTCGAGATCCGCATTGAGCGATTGTTCCGTCACCTGAAGCAGCCTCTCCATAAATGGAGAAACGTTTCCTACCGGATAGGTCCATGCCGAATCACCATGATCCCCTTCGTACTTCGCACCAATAACTATACTGATCATGTTGCCACAGGCCAAAACCCGGTCGCCCGGTATGCCATGAACGAGCTTATCATTTACCGATACACACTTATTACCGGCAAAGCCTTCTTTTCTTATAAAGGAAAGAACGGCTTCTTGACTGCGAATAGTTTCTTCAGCAATTCGATCCAATTCTTTGGTTGTAATCCCTGGTTTCACCGCTTCTTTGATAAAGCGATGGGTTTCGGCAACAATACGGCCTGCTTCACGCATCAGGTTCAATTCAACCTCGGATTTGCAGATGATCATTCCGTTTAGCCCCGCAGCAAAGCAGCGATCTCGCTCTTTACTTCCTCGATTTCCTGTTCTCCGTTCACTTCACGAAGAAGTGCTTTATCTGCATAATACTGCAGAAGTGGAGCAGTTTTATTCATATATTCATCGAGACGGGTTCCGACTTTTTCTTCGGTATCATCGGAGCGTTGATACAGTTCCCCAGAACATTTATCACATACGCCTTCCGTCTTCGGCGGGTTGAACATCACATGATAGGTGGCACCGCAGCTTTTGCAGATACGGCGTCCAGTCAATCTCGCGAGCAAAAAGCTCCGATCAACCTTCAAATTAATCACGTGTGTCAATGATTTGCCTAGTTCGGAGAGCATGGTTTCTAACGCGTCGGCTTGTGCAATCGTTCTTGGAAAGCCGTCTAGCAGAAAACCTTTATCGCAATCTGGCAATGCCAAACGTTCTTTCACAATCCCGTTGGTGATTTCATCCGGAACAAGCAGACCTTGGTCTACAAACTCTTTGGCTTTTTTGCCAAGTGCCGTTCCTTCTTTCATCGCTAAACGGAATGCGTCACCGGTAGAGATATGAGGAATACCAAATTCCTTCACAATAAATTCTGCCTGGGTGCCTTTTCCGGCCCCGGGAGGGCCCATAAACACGATATTCAAGTGATAACCTCCCAGAATGTTTTCCCCTGGTTTCCCCGTTTCTCCCCGAGGTACGCCTTGAGAAAACAAGCAGTCACATGCTCTTGCTTAACAGAACAATAGGAACCGATGGATACCGCAAACAGCGCATCATCCACCAGAACCTAACCCTGTAGCTGTTAATTATTGATAAACCCTTTGTAATGGCGTTTAATGAGCTGGCTTTCGATTTGTTTCATCGTTTCTAAAGCAACCCCGACTACGATCAATAGCGAAGTTCCGCCGATCGTTACAGTCTGCGGCAGATCTGCCAAATTGCCGAAGAATACCGGAATGATCGAAATCAAAGCCAAGAACAATGCACCGCTCAGTGTAATCCGATTGAGTACACGAGTGAGGTAGGTGCTGGTTGCTTTTCCTGGACGGATTCCTGGAATATAGCCACCGTTCTTTTTCATTTGATCAGCCATTTGCACCGGATTAATTTGTACGAAGGTATAGAAATACGTAAATCCAATGATCAGAATTACGTAGAGAACCATACCAAGCGGTTCTTGATAAGTTAGATTGCCGATAATCCAATCTGCCCATCCTTGACCTTGCCAGAACGAAGCAATCGTCGCAGGGAAGAACAGTAAGGAAATCGCAAAGATAACCGGGATAACCCCTGCAGCATTCACTTTCAAAGGAATGTGCGTGGACTGGCCGCCGTACATCTTGCGTCCAACTACACGTTTTGTATACTGAACTGGGATTTTGCGAATCCCTTGCTGAACGAAGATAACACCCACGATGATTACGACGATCGCAACCACGATGATGACGGCTTTGATGATGTTGAAGAACAACTGATCTCTAGCCTCTCCGGTAAACAAAGTCGTATATAATTGGTTGATGGCCGTTGGGAAAGCAGCTACGATACCAGCAAAGATCAGAATCGAAATCCCATTTCCGATCCCCTTCTCGGTAATCTGCTCACCAAGCCACATGAGAAATGCGGTACCAGCCGTAAGTACGATCGCGATTAATGTATACGTCGCAAAGCCTGGGTCTAATACCATGTCATAGTTGTATAAGCGATTGAAGCCGATGGCTAAACCGTAAGCTTGAACTAAACCTAATACAATCGTACCGTAACGGGTAAACTGTGTCAGCTTCTTTCTCCCGTTTTCCCCCTCTTTTGCCCATTCGGCAAATTTCGGGATGACATCCATGGAAAGCAGCTGGACAATAATCGAGGCCGTAATATATGGGATAATCCCCATCGCAAAGATGGAGAAATTATTCAATGCTCCACCAGAGAAGGTGTTGAGCAACCCAAAAATGTCACCTTGCTGTGAACGATCGTAGTTTCTCAAAAAATCAACATCGATGTTAGGAACCGGAATAAAAGACCCGACCCGGTAAATTAACAACGCCAGTAAAGTGAACAATATTTTGCTTCGAAGGTCCGCTACTTTCATAATGTTGGAAAGGGTCTTAAACATTAGATCACCTCGGATTTACCGCCGGCAGCTTCAATTTTCTCAACTGCAGATTGAGAGAACTTGTTTGCTTTCACGGTCAGTTTCACGTTCAGTTCACCGTTACCCAATACTTTGATACCGTCTTTCGCGTTTTTCACTACACCGGACTCAAGTAAAGTCTCAGGAGTTACTTCTGTACCTTCAGCGAAACGGTTCAAATCGCTCAGATTTACGATCGCATATTCTGTGCGATGAATGTTCGTAAATCCGCGTTTAGGCAGTCGACGGTAGATTGGGTTTTGTCCCCCTTCGAAACCTGGACGAACGCCACCGCCGGAGCGTGCGTTTTGACCTTTATGTCCTTTTCCTGCAGTCTTTCCGTTACCGGAGCCGATTCCCCGTCCGATACGCTTGCGCTCTTTACGGGAACCAGGAGCTGGAGTTAACTCATGGAGTTTCATCGTTGCACCTCCTTTAAGATTAAGCATTAATTTCTCTAAAGCAGAACGATCTTCCTGCTTTGTTTAAGCTTTTTACACTTCTTTTACTTCTACCAAATGGCTGACCTTGTTAATCATCCCGCGGATGGCTGCATTGTCTTCCTGCACTACGGTAGAGTTGAGCTTACCGAGACCTAAAGTCTTAACCGTTACTCTTTGGTCTTGAGGACGTCCAATTAAGCTCCGTTTGAGGGTAATTTGTAATTTAGCCACAACGTTCCCCTCCTAACCTAAGATTTCTTCCACAGTTTTTCCGCGAAGTTTAGCAACCTCTTCAACGGTTTTCAGACGGCTCAAGCCTTCCAATGTTGCATTTACCATATTCATGGAGTTAGAAGAACCGAGCGATTTCGTCAAAATATCACCTACGCCTGCAAGCTCAAGTACGGCACGTACAGGGCCACCGGCAATAACTCCAGTACCTTCGGATGCTGGCTTCAGCAGCACACGACCGGCGCCGAAATGTCCAATCACTTGGTGAGGAATGGTAGTTCCTACGAACGGAACTTTGATCATGTTTTTCTTCGCGTCTTCGATACCCTTGCGGATCGCATCAGGTACTTCCGATGCTTTACCGATTCCTGCGCCAACATGTCCTTTTCCGTCACCGACAACGACCAATGCGCTGAAGCTGAAACGGCGTCCGCCTTTTACGACTTTAGCAACACGGTTGATATGAACTACTTTTTCAGTCAGTTCTAATGTATTTGGATCGATGCGCAACTTACTAACCTCCTTATTCGTTTTGTTTAGAATTCAAGTCCTGCTTCGCGAGCTGCATCAGCGAGTGCTTGAACTCTTCCGTGATACAAATATCCGCCACGATCGAAAACGACTTGTTTAATTCCTTTATCTAAAGCTCTTTTTGCAACCAATTCTCCAACTTTACGAGCGGACTCAACGTTACCGCCGTTTTTCACTTCACCGCTTAAACCTTTATCCACAGTCGATGCAGATACGATAGTAACCCCTTGGGTATCATCGATGATTTGAGCGTAGATGTGCTTCGAAGAACGGAAAATATTCAAACGCGGACGAGCAGTCGTTCCGCTGATTTTTTTACGGACACGCAGGTGTCTTTTCAAACGCGCTTTGTTTTTATCGCCTTTGGAAATCACGAGGAAGTCACTCCTTTCTCAAGCAGACTTTAACTTATTACTTCTTACCGGATTTACCCTCTTTACGGATAATGCGTTCGCCTTCGTATTTGATACCTTTCCCTTTATAAGGTTCTGGTTCACGAACAGAGCGAATTTTTGCGGCATATGCGCCGACACGTTCTTTATCAATACCTTTAACGATGATCTTGGTATTGGAAGGTACTTCGAATTCAATACCGGATTCCGGCTCAATTTCCACAGGATGAGAATATCCTACGTTCAGAACGACTTTCTTGCCGCTGAGCTGAGCACGGTATCCAACCCCAACTAATTCAAGGGATTTAGCGAACCCTTCGGTTACCCCATTGACCATATTGGCAATGACACTGCGGGTAGTACCATGCAGGGATCTATGCAATTTATTATCTGAAGGACGAGTCACAACAATCTCATTTTCTTCTACAGATACTTCAATTTCTCTGTGCAGTTCACGAGAAAGTGTTCCTTTAGGTCCTTTAACAGTAATCGTTGTATTATCCAGTTTAACGTCAACACCGCTAGGAATAGCGATCGGTTTGCGACCTACGCGAGACATCGTTGCACCTCCTGTCAATTAAGCGTTCGAATTACCATACGTAGCAGATAACTTCTCCACCGGCTTTTGCTTGACGAGCTTCCTTATCCGTCATTACGCCTTGGGAAGTAGAAAGGATGGCGATACCAAGACCACCAAGTACCTTTGGAAGTTCTGTGCTTTTCACATAAACGCGCAGTCCAGGCTTACTGATTTTTTTCAGGCCTGTAATGACACGCTCATTGTTTTGACCGTATTTCAAGAAGATACGGATCAAGCCTTGCTTGTTGTCATCGATATATTCAGCGTCACGGATGAAACCTTCGCGCTTCAAAATCTCAGCAATTTGCTTTTTGATTTTGGATGAAGGGATCTCGACGGTTTCATGACGAACGGTATTCGCATTACGAATGCGTGTCAGCATATCTGCAATTGGATCAGACATTACCATAGTTCAAACCTCCTTCCCGAGTCGGGTCATTACCAGCTTGCTTTTTTAACGCCAGGAATTTGTCCTTTATAAGCCAGTTCTCTAAAACAGATTCTGCAAATTTTAAATTTGCGCAATACAGAGTGCGGACGACCGCAGCGCTCGCAGCGAGTGTATGCGCGAACTTCGAACTTCGGTTTACGTTGCTGTTTCACTTTCATCGAAGTTTTTGCCACTTTGCTTTACACCTCCAAATTATTTCGCAAATGGCATCCCTAATTGCGCAAGTAACTCACGGGATTCTTCGTCCGTCTTCGCCGTAGTTACAATAACGATGTCCATTCCGCGAACTTTATCGATTTGATCATATTCCATTTCAGGGAAGATGAGCTGTTCTTTCAGACCAAGCGTATAGTTACCACGTCCGTCAAACGCTTTGTTGGAAACACCGCGGAAGTCACGTACACGTGGAAGTGCAACGTTGAACAACTTGTCTAAAAAGTGATACATACGATCACCGCGAAGGGTTACTTTCACCCCAATTGGCATTCCTTCACGAAGCTTAAATCCAGCAATGGATTTCTTCGCTTTCGTGATGACAGGCTTTTGACCTGAAATCGTAGTCATGTCTTGAACCGCATTGTCCAAAACTTTGGAGTTTTGAACCGCTTCGCCCATACCCATGTTAATAACAACTTTCTCAATTTTCGGAACCTGCATCACTGTGGAGTAATTGAATTTTTGAATTAACGCAGGTGTAATTTCGTTTAGATAACGGTCTTTCATTCTAGCACCCATTAGCTAAATAACCTCCTTTCCGCTGCAACCATTAGTCGATGATTTCGCCAGATTTTTTAGCAACTCGAACTTTTTTGCCGTTGTCCAATACTTTGTAACCTACACGAGTAGGTTGGCCGCTCTTCGGATCAACAAGCATGACGTTCGAAACGTGAATCGGCGCCTCTTGCGTAATAATTCCGCCTTGAGGATTTTGTTGAGATGGACGAGCATGTTTTTTAACCATGTTCACACCTTCAACGAGAACCCTGTTTTGACGAGGATATGCCGCAATGATGCGTCCTTTTTTGCCTTTATCTTTACCCGTAATCACCATTACGGTATCTTCCTTTTTCACGTGCAGCTTATTGCCCGCTGATTCAAGCTTCTTTTGCTTTGCCATGGATTGTACACCTCCTACGTGCATTCCTTTGACGCTTTATGATCAAAGTGCCTTTGGCTTTCCGTTCAATTACAGTACTTCCGGTGCCAGGGAGACGATTTTCATAAAGTCTCTGTCACGCAGTTCGCGCGCGACTGGTCCGAAGATACGAGTCCCACGAGGGGTTTTATCTTCTTTAACAATAACCGCTGCGTTCTCATCAAACGCGATGTAAGATCCGTCCTTACGGCGAGTTGTACGCTTTGTACGAACGATAACCGCTTTTACGACGTCTCCCTTTTTGACAACGCCGCCTGGTGTTGCTTGTTTTACGGAGCATACGATGATGTCACCGATATGGCCTACGCGACGTCCAGTACCGCCCAAAACGCGAATACACATCAATTCTTTCGCACCGGAGTTGTCAGCAGCCTTCAATCGTGTAAAAGGTTGAATCACTTGTGTTCCCTCCTTCCGGATGTTCCTATGAAATTAAACGATAACCGCTTTTTCCACTACTTCAACCAATCTCCAACGCTTATCTTTGGAAATGGGACGAGTTTCCATAATCCGTACTGTATCACCAATTTTAGCTGTGTTGTTTTCATCATGAGCCTTGAATTTCTTGGTGTATTTAATACGTTTATGATATAGAGGATGTTTTTTGTAAGTTTCAACAGCTACAACGATGGTTTTTTCCATTTTGTCGCTGACTACACGTCCTACTTGTACTCTGCGTTCATTGCGTTCGCTCACGGAATTTCCTCCTTCCTGCATGGATCCTTAAATCTTGCTTCTATTTCATCTGCTTCATCCGATTAGCTAATTCCTAATTCTCTTTCACGAAGTACCGTTTTTGCTTTCGCAATAGACTTGCGAACATCGCGAATTCGAGCAGGATTATCTAATTGACCGGTTGCCGATTGAAAGCGAAGGTTAAACAACTCTTCTTTGAAAGAAGCAATTTTTTGTTCAATCTCTGCAGTGGTTAAGTTGCGAAATTCAGTTGCTTTCATTGACTTCACCACCCAATTCCTCTCGTTTTACAAACTTCGTTTTAATTGGAAGCTTGTGCGCTGCAAGTCTCATCGCTTCACGTGCGACTTCCTCGCTGACACCCGCCAACTCAAACAAAATTTTGCCTGGTTTTACGACTGCTACCCATTTTTCCACGTTACCTTTACCGGAACCCATCCGCACTTCAAGAGGCTTTTGAGTGATCGGCTTGGAAGGGAAAATTTTAATCCAAACTTTACCGCCCCGTTTAATATAACGAGTCATCGCAATACGCGCTGCTTCGATCTGACGGTTGGTGATCCAGGAAGGCTCGAGCGCCTGAAGACCGTATTCACCAAAAGCGACTTCAGTACCGCCTTTTGCACGACCTTTCATATTACCGCGATGCTCTTTGCGGTGTTTAACGCGTTTTGGTACTAACATCGTTTAGTTTCCTCCTTCCTGTTCCGCCTTTTTCTTAGAGGTCGGAAGAACTTCTCCACGGTAAATCCAAACTTTTACACCGATACGTCCATAAGTTGTATGAGCTTCTGCTGTTCCATAATCGATGTCTGCACGAAGTGTGTGAAGTGGAACCGTACCTTCGCTGTAACCTTCGCTTCTAGCGATCTCAGCGCCGCCAAGACGTCCGCTTACCATCGTTTTGATACCTTTTACGCCTGCGCGCATCGATCTTTGGATCGCTTGTTTCATCGCTCTACGGAACGAAACACGACGCTCAAGCTGCTGTGCAATACTTTCTGCAACAAGTGTTGCATCCCATTCCGGATTTTTCACTTCCGCAATGTTGATATGCACTTTTTTGTTTGTCATTTTCGCGAGATATACGCGGATATTTTCAACTTCTGCTCCGCCTTTACCGATAACCATCCCAGGCTTCGCTGTATGGATCGTTACGTTTACGCGATTGGCCGCACGCTCGATTTCAATTCGAGAAACGGCGGAATCTTTAAGTTTATTTTTCAGGTACTCACGGATTTTCACGTCCTCGATCAGTAAAGTACCGAATTCTTTATCAGCATACCATTTGGACTCCCAATCACGAATTACTCCGATTCTGAGGCCCACTGGGCTAACCTTTTGACCCACACGTCATCCCTCCTTATTTTTCAGATACCACTACAGTGATGTGGCTGGTACGTTTGTTAATCCGGCTGGCACGACCCATCGCGCGCGGACGAAATCTCTTCATAATTGGACCCGGATTCACGTATACTTCACTAATCACAAGATTGTTCGGATCTAAAGAATAGTTATGCTCTGCGTTTGCTATAGCGGAATTGAGCAACTTCTCAACTACAGGAGAAGCAGCTTTAGGTGTATGGCGCAGAATGGAAACCGCTTCGCCAACCGCTTTACCGCGAATCAAATCGATAACCAATTTGACTTTACGAGGAGCAATGCGAACATATTTAGCATGTGCTTTTGCTTGCACGAGAAACCCTCCTCTCAATGCCTTGAGTGTTTAACTATCATTATCTTCTGGTTTTACGGTCTTCGTCCGTATGACCTTTGTACGTACGAGTTGGTGCGAATTCACCCAACTTGTGGCCTACCATATCCTCGGATACGTATACTGGAACGTGCTTGCGTCCATCATATACTGCGAAGGTATGACCTACAAATTGAGGGAAGATGGTGGAACGACGAGACCAAGTTTTGATCACTTGCTTTTTGTTCGGATCCATTGCTTCAACTTTTTTCAACAGATAACCATCTACGAATGGTCCTTTTTTCAAGCTGCGGCCCATAGATTGATCCTCCCTTCATTCTTTATCCCTCTTTAGGCTGCACACAGCATATGGTTGCTGCGATTCATGCCTAATGGGCACCGTATATTAACATTTCCGAATCTATTATTACTTCGTACGACGACGAATAATAAGGCTGTCGGAAGCTTTTCCTTTTTTGCGGGTTTTGTAACCAAGTGTTGGTTTACCCCAAGGAGACATCGGAGATTTACGTCCGATTGGCGAACGGCCTTCACCACCACCGTGTGGGTGATCGTTAGGGTTCATTACCGATCCGCGAACGGTAGGACGATTGCCCAACCAGCGATTGCGTCCGGCTTTACCGATATTGATCAATTCGTGGTCTTCGTTACCAACGGAACCGATCGTTGCACGGCACTCTTTTAAAATTCTTCTCATTTCACCGGAGGCTAAACGAATCGATACGTATTTTTCTTCTTTACCGAGAAGCTGAGCTTCTGTACCGGCAGCACGCACCAATTGTCCGCCTTTACCAGGCTTGAGTTCGATATTGTGAATCACAGTACCTACTGGAATGTTTTCAAGCGGCAATGCATTGCCCACTTTAATGTCGGCGTCTGCACCGGACATGATGTTCATTCCCACTTTTAATCCTTTAGGAGCTAGGATGTAACGTTTTTCTCCATCCGCATAGTTGATCAACGCAATGTTCGCGGAACGGTTTGGATCGTATTCGATCGTAGCAACGGTGCCTGGAATTCCGTCTTTCGTACGTTTGAAGTCAATCATACGATATTTACGCTTATGTCCACCGCCATGGTGACGAGTCGTAATTTTACCTTGGTTGTTGCGTCCTGCTTTTTTAGAAAGCGGAGCAAGCAAAGATTTCTCGGGCGTCGAAGTCGTAATTTCTTCGAAAGTCGAAGCCGTCATATTACGGCGACTTGGAGTCGTCGGTTTAAAACCTCTGATTGGCACGTAGGTTCCCTCCTTCTTTTACAATGTGGAATTATACAGTTTCAAAGAATTCTAGTGGATTGCTATCCTCGGTCAGCTGTACGTAAGCTTTCTTCCACTCGGAAGTATAACCGGAATGACGACCATAACGTTTCGGCTTCGCAGGCATTCTCAACGTGTTGACTTTCTTTACTTTCACTTTGAAAATTTGCTCTACCGCTTGTTTAATCTCGGTCTTCGAGGCTTTCATATCCACTTCGAAGGTATACTTCAGCTGCGCCATCATATCACTCGTACGCTCAGTGATGATTGGACGTTTGATAATATCGCGAGGGTCTTTCATTACGCAAGCACCTCCTCTACCTTATCGACCGCTTCTTTCGTAATGATCAATTTATCGTAATTCAACACATCAAGCACGTTGATTCCTTCAGCTGTTACGAACTTCACGCCGGGAATGTTGCGTGCGGATAGATAAACATTGTCTTCGAAATTAGCCGTTACGATTAATGCTTTGCGTTCAACCTTCAGGTTGTTCAAAATTTCAGCAAATTGCTTCGTTTTAGGCTGTTCCATCACCAATTGATCCAGCACGACAATTTCGTTATCGATCACTTTCGAAGAAAGTGCAGATCTCACTGCTAAACGGCGAACCTTCTTAGGAAGCTTATAGCTGTAGCTTCTTGGAGTAGGTCCAAATACCGTTCCGCCGCCAACCCATTGTGGTGCACGGATACTACCTTGACGTGCACGACCTGTTCCTTTTTGTTTCCACGGCTTGCGTCCACCGCCGCGAACTTCGGAACGTCCTTTAACTTTATGCGTACCTGCACGCAGAGACGCTTGTTGCATTACAACTGCATCATGAAGCACATGTTTGTTTGGTTCGATCCCGAATACGATATCGGAAAGCTCAACCTCGCCTACTTGTGCGCCGCTCACATTATATAAAGCTACTTTAGGCATCGTTTATCCTCCTTTCTTATCCTTGTTTTTTAATCGCAGAGTTGATGTTTACGTAGCTGTTTTTAGGACCTGGAATGGATCCTTTCACAAGAATAACGTTACGTTCACTATCGACTTTAACCACTTGCAGATTTTGCAGGGTTACTGTTTCAACACCCATGTGTCCTGGAAGAACTTTTCCTTTGAATACACGGTTTGCTGCGATCGATCCCATCGAACCTGGTCCACGATGATAGCGGGAACCATGGCTCATAGGTCCTCTGGACTGCTTATTTCTTCTGATCGTACCTTGGAACCCTTTACCCTTAGAAGTTCCTGTTACATCAACAAACTCGCCTTCTGCGAAGATGTCTGCTTTCAGCTCTTGACCCACTTCGTACTCATCCAAGTTCACATTGCGAATCTCTCTAATGTAGCGCTTAGGCGTTACACCGGCTTTCTTCGCGTGACCTTGCTCAGGCTTATTCGCATTCTTTTCTTTTTTATCACCAAAACCGATTTGGATGGCATTGTATCCATCATTCTCTACATCCTTCTTTTGAAGAACGACGCAAGGACCGGCTTCAATTACGGTTACTGGGATTACAATACCTTCTGGCGTAAACACCTGAGTCATTCCCAGTTTTTTTCCTAAGATACCTTTCATCTTCGTCCACACCTCTTTTCTTTCAAAGAATCAGATTACAATTTAATTTCAATGTCCACACCGGACGGCAAATCCAAACGCATCAAAGCATCAACTGTTTGCGGCGTCGGATTCACGATATCGATCAAGCGTTTATGTGTACGCATTTCGAATTGCTCGCGAGAATCTTTGTACTTATGCACCGCACGTAGAATCGTAATGATTTGTTTTTCCGTAGGAAGCGGAATTGGACCAGAAACACCTGCACCGGAACGTTTTGCTGTTTCCACGATTTTCTCTGCAGATTGATCCAAAACTCTGTGATCATAAGCCTTCAAACGGATGCGAATTTTTTGTTTTGCCATACTGTCCCCTCCTTCTATCGCCCAAATTTTATTCGGACATACTCCGTGAGAATATCCTGACTCCCCGCTATGGCAAAGGGGCCGGGTGTGTCAGCAACCTCTCACATCATCGCAAAGTCACAGACCAACGTTCACTATTATAATACATAGGCGTATTGAATGCAAGAAAAACATTGCATACTTTTCAGTTCTGTTGTGATGACATCCGAACGACAGCTGCTTTGCTAGCAACTGCCGGTTAACTTTGTCTATTGTATAAGATAATGGCCTTGCAAAACAACCACTAAAATCATCCATTCACTATAAGCAAAAAGGCGATCTCCGAATATCGGAGACCGCCTCGTATATCTTCTATTTATAATAGAAGATAGATTACTTAATGATGGTTGCAACGGCGCCAGCGCCTACTGTACGTCCACCTTCGCGGATAGCGAAGCGAGTACCTTCTTCGATCGCGATTGGAGCGATCAATTCTACAGTAACTGTGATGTTGTCGCCTGGCATAACCATTTCAGTACCTTCTGGAAGATCGATAATTCCAGTTACGTCCGTAGTACGGAAGTAGAACTGAGGACGATATCCAGTGAAGAAAGGCTTGTGACGTCCACCCTCTTCTTTAGTCAGTACGTAAACTTGAGCCGTAAACTTCGTGTGAGGCTTTACGGAACCCGGCTTAACCAATACTTGACCGCGCTCGATGTCTTTACGATCTACACCGCGAAGAAGTGCACCGATGTTGTCACCAGCTTGAGCAGAATCCAGCAATTTACGGAACATTTCTACTCCAGTAACAACGGATTTGCGGCTTTCTTCAGCAATACCAACGATTTCGATCTCGTCACCAACTTTAACTGTACCACGCTCTACACGACCTGTAGCAACAGTACCGCGTCCAGTGATGGAGAATACGTCCTCGACAGGCATCAAGAAAGGCTTGTCAGTGTCGCGCTCTGGCTCAGGAATGTACTCGTCGATGATGTTGAACAATTCAACGATTTTCTCAGCCCACTCACCTGTTGGGTTTTGAAGAGCTTCACGAGCGGATCCACGAATAACTGGAGTGTCATCGCCTGGGAAGTCATATTCGCTAAGAAGATCGCGAATTTCCATTTCAACCAATTCAAGCAGTTCTTCGTCTTCAACCATGTCGCATTTGTTCATGAATACAACGATGTAAGGTACGCCTACCTGACGGGAAAGCAGGATGTGCTCACGAGTTTGTGGCATTGGACCGTCAGCAGCGGATACAACTAGAATCGCTCCGTCCATTTGCGCAGCACCTGTGATCATGTTTTTAACATAGTCGGCGTGTCCTGGGCAGTCAACGTGAGCATAGTGACGATTAGCGGACTCATACTCAACGTGTGCTGTGGAGATTGTAATACCGCGTTCACGCTCTTCTGGAGCTTTGTCGATTTGATCGAATGCTACTGCGGAACCACCGCCGTATTTAGTGGAAAGAACAGTTGTGATCGCAGCAGTCAAAGTTGTTTTACCGTGGTCAACGTGACCGATTGTACCAATGTTCAAATGCGGTTTTGTACGTTCGAATTTTGCTTTTGCCATGAGTAGAATGCCTCCTCAATTAATAAATATTAATTATGCACCTTTGTTCTTTGCGACTAATTCTTCCGCAATAGACTTAGGTACTTCTTCATAGTGGGAGATTTCCATCGAATACACGCCACGACCTTGTGTACGAGAACGCAATGTTGTGGAGTATCCGAACATTTCAGACAAAGGTACGTTCGCGCGAATCACTTGTGCTCCGGCACGAGAATCCATACCTTCAATCCGTCCACGGCGAGAGTTTAGGTCACCCATAACGTCTCCCATGTATTCTTCCGGTACTGTAACTTCAACTTTCATGATTGGCTCAAGAATAACAGGATTACATTTATCTTTGGCAGCTTTAAGTGCCATCGAACCTGCTACCTTAAACGCCATTTCACTGGAGTCGACGTCATGGTAAGAACCATCAAAAATAGTCGCTTTGATATCTACTAGTGGATATCCAGCAAGAACACCATTTTTCATAGCTTCTTCAATACCGGATTGAACGGCAGGTACATATTCTCTAGGAACGACACCGCCGACAATTTTGTTCTCAAACTGGAAGCCTTGACCTGCCTCAAGTGGTTCGAATTCAATCCAAACGTGACCGTATTGACCGCGACCACCGGATTGTCTTACGAACTTACCTTCAACCTTCGCAGGAGCACGGAAAGTTTCTCTGTAAGCAACCTGAGGTTTACCTACATTGGTTTCCACTTTAAATTCACGAAGCATACGGTCAACGATAATTTCCAGGTGAAGCTCACCCATACCGGAGATAATCGTTTGTCCAGTTTCTTCGTCAGTACGAGCACGGAACGTAGGATCTTCTTCGGACAGCTTGGATAAAGCAACGCCCATCTTGTCCTGGTCCGCTTTCGTTTTCGGTTCAACCGCGATGTGAATAACAGGTTCTGGGAAGTTCATCGACTCCAGAATAACTGGGCTCTTCTCATCGCACAGTGTATCCCCTGTAGTTGTATCCTTCAAACCTACAGCAGCTGCAATATCACCTGCATAGACTTGTTGGATCTCTTCACGGCTGTTGGCATGCATTTGAAGAATACGTCCAACACGCTCGCGCTTGCCCTTCGTTGCATTCAACACGTAAGAACCGGAGTTCAAAATACCGGAATATACACGGAAGAATGTCAACTTACCGACATATGGGTCAGTCATGATTTTAAATGCCAAAGCGGAGAATGGTTCGTTATCCGAAGATTTACGGGTAACCTCAGTGCCATCTTCCAATACTCCGCGGATGTCTGGAACATCTACAGGAGCAGGCAAGTAATCAATAACTGCATCCAGCATCAGCTGAACACCTTTATTACGGTAAGAGGATCCGCAAACGACTGGGAAGATTTTCACTTCACAAACACCTCTGCGAAGTGCCTTTTTCAACTCTTCCACAGTAATCTCTTCACCTTCAAGGTATTTCATTGTAAGTTCTTCGTCCAGTTCAGCGACTTTCTCCACTAATTCTGTACGAAGCTCTTCCACTTGTGCAGCAAATTCCTCTGGAACTTCTACACGCTCGATGTCTCTTCCGAGATCATCTTTGTACATATAGGCAACTCTTTCGACCAAGTCGATGATGCCTCTGAAATCGTTCTCTGCACCGATTGGCAATTGAATCGCTACAGCATTGGCTTGGAGACGATCGCGCATATCCTTAACAACGTTAAGGTAATCTGCACCGATAATATCCATTTTATTTACATAGGCAATCCGAGGAACGCCATACTTGTCTGCTTGTCTCCAAACCGTCTCGGATTGAGGCTCAACGCCTTCTTTGGCACTGAATACCCCAACCGCTCCGTCCAGTACACGCAAGGAACGTTCTACTTCAACGGTGAAGTCTACGTGTCCTGGAGTATCGATGATATTGACTCGATAACCCTTCCATTGCGCTGTCGTTGCAGCAGAAGTGATGGTAATACCACGTTCTTGCTCTTGTTCCATCCAGTCCATGGTGGCCCCGCCCTCATGAACCTCACCGATTTTATGCGTACGCCCGGTGTAGAACAAAATCCGCTCAGTCGTCGTGGTTTTCCCCGCATCGATATGAGCCATGATGCCTATGTTTCTTGTATTTTCCAAGGAAAACTCTCTAGGCATGAATCGGTCTCCTTCCATTGATTTGGTGGTAGATCATTGATCTAATATAGATCCTACCAGCGGTAATGAGCAAACGCTTTGTTCGCTTCAGCCATTTTGTGAGTGTCTTCACGCTTCTTCACAGATGCACCTGTGTTGTTGCTTGCATCGATGATTTCGTTTGCTAGACGCTCTTCCATGGTATGCTCACCGCGAAGACGAGAGTAGTTCACTAACCAACGCAACCCAAGAGCAGTACGTCTTTCGGGTTTTACTTCGATCGGCACTTGATAGTTCGCACCACCGACACGGCGAGCTTTTACTTCTAGTACCGGCATGATGTTTTTCATCGCTGCTTCGAACACTTCCATTGGCTCTTTACCTGTACGATCTTTAATGATCTCAAACGCATCATACAGCAGGCGTTGTGCAACCCCTCTTTTACCGTCAATCATGATACGGTTGATCAAACGAGTTACCAACTTGCTGTTATAAATTGGATCTGGCAATACGTCTCTGCGAGATACTGGACCTTTACGTGGCATAGTCATCCCCCTTTCTAAGAAGTTTTATCCACGAATGGATTATTGTTTTTTCTCTTTCGGTCTTTTCGTACCGTATTTCGAACGAGCTTGCATACGGTTGTTCACACCGGCTGTATCCAAAGCACCGCGAACGATATGGTAACGAACCCCTGGAAGGTCTTTTACCCTTCCTCCACGAATCAAGACCACGCTGTGCTCTTGCAGGTTGTGTCCGATTCCCGGAATGTATGCTGTAACCTCTACACGGTTAGTCAAGCGTACACGGGCATACTTACGAAGCGCGGAGTTTGGTTTCTTTGGAGTCATCGTACCTACACGAGTACATACGCCCCGTTTTTGCGGAGAGCTTAAATCCGTTTCTTCGCGTTTCATCGCATTGAAACCTCTTTGCAATGCAGGCGATTTGGATTTAACCACTTTCGATTTACGTCCTTTACGAACCAGCTGATTAATTGTTGGCATGTCTGCACCTCCTTCCAAGTTGTTCATTTTGCATTATGAAGAAAATTTTAAGTCCACAGATCCAGGCGGTTCATTTTTTAACAAAGGAAATGTTTTTGCCAAAGCCGCAAGCGTTGCTGCTCTAACAAAAACATTTTCAGTTATTTCAACAAGGCAGCCGTAGCTGCACCCACTTCTATTCCGCACGCTTTACCCAGCATCTTCATCGTGTCTACGTAAGTCACTTTAATCCCATGCTTTCGGCAAAGCTGAGTCACTTTGTTTGTGATCTTTGGATCTGCATCTTTCGCAACAAACACTTCGACCGCTTTGCCCTGCTCCACGGTTTTCATCGTTTGCTTCGTACCAATTTTGTAGGTGCCGGCCCGAATTACTTCATCATTAGACATTGCCATCCTCCAAAGTTCATATCAGGTTTTTTGGCACACTTCGATATATTAGCATCTCGTCATTCCGGTGTCAAGAAGTTCATTGTTTGAATTGTCCTGCTAGATGAACCGCATCTTACAGGTACTGCAGCAATCTACTAAGGTTTGCTCACCTCAGTAGATTGCATGTCATACGACAATCCATCCCATTTACTCTACGGAAACTGCCTCTGCAAAAACTTCTTCTTCATCCTCAGGCTTCGCAAGAGGGTCGTTGATTTTGATGCTGCGGTAACGATTCATACCGGTTCCGGCAGGAATCAATTTACCGATAATTACATTTTCCTTCAATCCGAGAAGCTGATCCACTTTGCCTTTGATGGCTGCATCCGTCAATACGCGCGTGGTCTCTTGGAAGGATGCCGCAGACAAGAACGAGTCCGTCTCAAGAGATGCTTTCGTAATACCTAACAGTACAGGTTTAGCGACAGCGGGTTCTTTACCCGCAAAGAGCGCTTGCTTATTCGCTTCTTCATACTCATGAATATCGACGAATGAGCCTGGCAAGAGGGTTGTGTCTCCGTTATCCACAATCCGAATCTTGCGCAGCATTTGACGGATCATGACTTCAACGTGCTTGTCGTTGATTTCAACCCCTTGGTTCCGGTAAACGCGCTGTACTTCTTGAAGAATATAATTTTGTACGCCGCGAATCCCTTTAATGCGCAGCATTTCCTTCGGATCGATCGATCCATCGGTCAACTCATCCCCTGCTTCAATCGTTTGACCGACGGTCACACGGACACGAGCACCGAACGGTACACTGTACACCTTCGATTCCGCTTCACCCTCGACTTCAATTTCCCGACGATCCTTCGTCTCGCGAATATCTTTAACGACACCATCAAGCTCTGTAATAATCGCTTGCCCTTTCGGATTTCTGGCTTCAAACAATTCCTGAATCCGCGGCAAACCTTGTGTAATATCGTCTCCGGCAACGCCACCGGTATGGAACGTACGCATGGTCAGCTGAGTTCCTGGTTCACCGATGGATTGAGCTGCGATGATACCGACAGCTTCGCCGATTTCCACGAATTGGCCAGTAGCCAAGTTTCGGCCATAGCATTTTTTACATACACCATGTCTTGTTCTGCAGCTAAGCACGGAACGAATGGTCAGCTTTTGAATGCCGGATGCGACAATTTTACTTGCCAATTCCGCATCGATCAATTGATCGCGTACGGCCAGCACTTCGCCCGTTTCCGGATGGCGTACGGTTTCGAAAGCATAGCGTCCTTCAATACGGTCGAACAGATCTTCTATAACCTCTTTACCGTCTTGAATTGGATATACGACAACCCCTTTATCCGTGCCGCAATCATCCTCACGCACAATGACATCTTGAGCCACGTCTACGAGACGACGAGTCAAGTAACCGGAATCGGCTGTACGCAGAGCTGTATCCGCCAAACCTTTCCGTGCACCGTGTGTCGAAATAAAGTATTCCAAGACAGTGAGACCTTCCCGGAAGTTGGATTTAATCGGCAATTCAATGATCCGTCCGGATGGGTTTGCCATCAATCCACGCATACCGCCGAGCTGAGTAATCTGTGATTTGTTACCCCGTGCCTTGGAATCCACCATCATGCTGATGGAGTTGTATTTATCCATCGACTTCATCAAAATATCGGTCAAGTCGTCTTTAGCCTTGCTCCAAATTTCGATGATACGGTCATAACGCTCTTCGTTCGTAATCAATCCACGGCGATATTGGTTCGTAATGGTCCGTACTTTTGCTTCGGATTCGGCCATGATCTCTGCTTTTTGTTCCGGAACGATAACGTCCGCAACCGAAATCGAGATACCCGCTTTGGTCGAATATACGAAACCAGTCGCTTTAATTCTGTCCAAAATGACGGATGTTTTCGTTGTATGGTAGCGACGGAAGCATTCGCCGATAATCGTTCCCAGGTAATCTTTACCGACTGCTTTCACTTCAGGCAGTTCGTTCATGCGCTGCCTCAAATCGGAACCTTTCTCCAGCACGATAAAGCGTTCGCTGATCTGGTTCAGATTTTCCTTAGTAGGTTCATTAATGAAAGGGAATGAGCCTGGGAAGATTTCGTTGAATATCAGCTTGCCTACCGTCGTGATGAGCATTCCATTCTGCTGTTCTTCTGTAAAGCTTTCTCTGTTCAGAGCCTTCACCGGAATCGCAATTCTTGCATGCAGCGAAGCATGGCCAAGCTGGTATGCGACTACCGCTTCATTCACAGAACCAAAGATACTTCCCGTACCTTTCGCTTCCAGATTTTCCATCGTCAAGTAATAGCTGCCGAGAACCATGTCCTGAGATGGAGTAACAACCGGCTTACCGTCTTTAGGGTTCAAGATATTGCCAGAAGCCAGCATCAGAATACGAGCTTCCGCCTGAGCTTCAGCGGAAAGCGGAACGTGAACAGCCATTTGGTCTCCGTCAAAGTCCGCATTATAAGCAGTACATACCAGCGGATGGAGCTTAATCGCACGGCCTTCAACAAGCGTTGGTTCGAAAGCCTGGATTCCAAGTCTGTGCAACGTTGGCGCACGGTTCAGCAGAACTGGGTGTTCCTTAATAACTTCTTCGAGCACATCCCAAACTTCAGGGCTGACCTTCTCCACTTTTCGTTTGGCGCTCTTGATGTTATGAGCTAGGCCTTTATTCACTAATTCTTTCATGACAAAAGGCTTGAAAAGCTCCAATGCCATTTCTTTCGGCAGACCGCACTGATACATCTTCAGGCTTGGTCCAACGACGATAACAGAACGGCCAGAATAGTCTACCCGTTTACCCAATAGGTTTTGACGGAAACGACCTTGTTTACCTTTGAGCATATGGCTTAAGGATTTCAAAGGACGGTTCCCTGGACCGGTAACGGGACGCCCGCGGCGGCCGTTATCGATCAATGCGTCAACCGCTTCCTGCAGCATTCTCTTTTCGTTCTGAACGATAATATCTGGAGCTCCAAGATCGAGCAGGCGCTTCAAACGATTGTTTCGGTTGATCACGCGGCGGTACAGATCGTTCAGGTCGGAAGTCGCAAAGCGTCCTCCATCCAGCTGTACCATAGGACGCAATTCCGGAGGAATGACCGGAAGTACATCGAGAATCATCCACTCCGGCTGGTTGCCGGAATGACGGAATGCCTCAATGACCTCCAAGCGCTTGATCGCACGGTTTCTTCTTTGTCCTTGCGCCGTCTTCAATTCATCTTTCAGCATATTCACTTCTTTTTCGAGGTCAATATCTGCAAGAAGCTTTTTCACGGCTTCCGCACCCATACCCGCTTGAAAACCATAGCCATATTTTTCACGATAGCTGCGGTATTCCTTCTCCGAAAGAAGCTGTTTCTTCTCAAGCGGCGTATCCCCTGGATCCGTTACGACATATGATGCAAAATAGATAATCTCTTCAAGCGATCTTGGAGACATATCAAGCGCTAAACCCATACGGCTCGGAATCCCTTTGAAATACCAAATATGGGATACCGGCGCAGCAAGCTCAATGTGACCCATGCGCTCACGGCGAACCTTCGCTCTCGTCACCTCAACACCGCAACGGTCACAAACGACGCCCTTATAACGGACGCGTTTGTATTTACCGCAGTGACATTCCCAGTCTTTTTGCGGCCCGAAGATTTTTTCACAAAACAAGCCTTCTTTTTCCGGCTTTAGCGTTCTATAGTTGATGGTTTCCGGTTTCTTCACTTCCCCCCGAGACCAGGAACGGATCTTCTCAGGTGAAGCGAGACCGATCTTCATAAACTCAAAATTGTTTACGTCTATCAAGGAGCAACCCTCCTGAAGTTTGTGTAGTGGTTACACTTGACTCAATTACTCGTTACCTGCTTCAGCGCCTTCAAGATTCAAGCTAAGTCTTTCACTGGAGCTGTCGTCATCTTCGTCAATCTCTTTCATGATGATTTCTTCTTCATCTTCGGACAAGATTTTAACGTCCATCCCCAAGCTTTGAAGTTCTTTAATCAATACCTTAAAGGACTCTGGCACTCCAGGTTCAGGTACATTCTCGCCCTTCACGATCGCTTCGTATGTTTTAACGCGTCCAACGACATCATCAGACTTGACCGTCAAAATCTCCTGCAGCGTATAAGCGGCGCCATATGCTTCAAGCGCCCAAACCTCCATCTCTCCGAAACGTTGTCCGCCGAACTGAGCCTTACCGCCCAGCGGCTGCTGCGTAACAAGCGAGTATGGTCCCGTGGAACGAGCATGAATTTTATCATCAACCATGTGCGCGAGCTTAATCATATACATGACCCCAACGGTAACTTCTCTTTCGAACGGTTCACCCGTTCTGCCGTCGTAAAGTATCGTTTTACCATTGCGCTGCATGCCTGCTTCTTCCATCGTATCAAACACGTCATGCTCTGTCGCTCCGTCAAACACCGGAGTAGCTGCATGAATGCCAAGTCGTTTACAAGCCATGCCCAAATGGACTTCCAACACCTGTCCAATATTCATCCGAGACGGCACGCCGAGCGGATTAAGAACAACCTGTACTGGCGTTCCATCCGGCAGGAACGGCATATCTTCTTCTGGCATAATGCGGGCGATAACCCCTTTGTTACCGTGACGTCCCGCCATCTTATCCCCTTCAGAGATCTTCCGTTTCTGAGCAATATAGACACGTACCAGCTGGTTAACTCCTGGAGGAAGCTCATCTCCGTTTTCTCTTGTAAACACTTTAACATCGACAACGATTCCGTCTGTTCCATGCGGAACGCGCAAGGAAGTATCGCGAACTTCACGAGCCTTTTCGCCGAAAATAGCGTGCAGCAGACGCTCTTCCGCTGTCAGCTCCGTTACCCCTTTAGGCGTTACTTTACCAACCAGAATGTCGCCGGCAGCGATCTCCGCACCAACCCGAATAATTCCACGTTCATCCAAATTCTTCAGCGCGTCTTCACCAACATTCGGAATGTCACGTGTAATTTCTTCAGGACCCAGCTTTGTATCTCGGGCTTCGGATTCGTACTCTTCAATATGAATCGATGTATATACATCTTCTTTTACGAGCTTTTCACTAAGCAGAATCGCATCTTCGTAGTTGTAGCCCTCCCATGTCATAAAGGCGACGACTACGTTTTGACCCAGTGCCAATTCGCCTTGTTCCGTGGAAGGTCCATCCGCCAAGATATCTCCGACCTTAATGATATCTCCTTTGCGTACGATCGGACGTTGGTTGATGCACGTCCCTTGGTTGGACCGGGTGAATTTCGTGATCTTATAACGCACCAGATCTCCGTTTACCAACCGACCGTCAACCATTTCTTGTCTGCGAAGCAAAATTTCTTTGGCCGACACTTTTTCAATAACTCCGTTATATTTGGATACAATACAAACTCCGGAGTCTTTCGCAGACTTATGTTCCATCCCAGTTCCTACCAACGGCGCTCTCGGAACGAGCAGTGGAACGGCCTGCCGCTGCATGTTCGAACCCATGAGCGCACGGTTGGAGTCGTCGTTCTCTAAGAATGGAATCAGCGCCGTCGCCACAGACACGACCTGTTTCGGCGAAACGTCCATGTAGTCTACCCGTTCTCTAGGCAGCGTTAAGATGTTATCCGACGTTTTGTTATAACGAACAATGATATTTTCCTGTACGAACGATCCGTTCTCGTTCAGCTCCGCATTGGCCTGCGCAATGACGTAATTATCTTCTTCGTCGGCTGTCAAATAATCAATTTTTTCCGTAACTTGATGTGTCTTTGGGTCAACCCAACGGTACGGCGCCTCGATAAATCCGTACACATTAATTCTCGCGAATGTCGAGAGTGAGTTGATCAAACCAATGTTTGGTCCCTCAGGCGTCTCAATCGGACACATCCGCCCATAGTGTGAATTATGAACGTCACGAACCTCGAAGCCTGCGCGTTCCCTGGTCAGACCGCCTGGTCCCAATGCAGAGAGACGGCGTTTGTGCGTAAGCTCCGCAAGCGGGTTCGTCTGGTCCATAAATTGTGACAGCTGGGAACTTCCGAAGAACTCTTTAATTGCCGCAATCACAGGACGAATGTTAATCAACTGCTGCGGTGTAATCGTGCTGGCGTCCTGAATAGACATCCGCTCACGAACGACTCTTTCCATACGGGAGAGACCAATACGGAATTGGTTCTGGAGCAGCTCGCCTACGGAACGCAGACGACGGTTGCCTAGATGGTCGATATCATCTGTATCTCCGACGCCATGCAGCAAATTAATGAAATAATTAATAGAAGCAATAATATCCGCAGGCGTAATATGCTTAACGTTCTTCTCGATATAACCGTTGGATATCACCTTGATCACTTTTCCATCCTCGATCGGCGAGAAAACGTCAATGACCTGCATTGGAATTTGATTCGCGTCCAGAACTCCGCTCTGCACGTTATAGTTCTTCAAATTGATGCCCTGCTCCAAGTACGGCATGATCTCATCGAGCAAACGACGGTCAACCAATTGTCCAGCTTCGGCAAGAATTTCACCCGTCTCAGGGTTCACCAATGTTTCTGCAAGCCGTTGATTAAACAGACGGTTTTTAATATGCAGCTTTTTATTGATCTTGTATCGTCCTACGTTCGCCAAATCATACCGTTTTGGATCAAAGAAGCGTGCAACGAGCAAGCTCTTCGCGTTGTCCAATGTAGGCGGCTCGCCCGGACGAAGTCTTTCATAAATTTCAATCAGCGCTTTATCGGTAGAGTCCGTATTATCCTTATCCAAGGTATTGCGCACGAACTCCTCGTCACCCAACAAATCAATGATTTCTTGATCTGTACCGAAACCGAGCGCTCTAAGCAGAACCGTCACCGGGATTTTGCGCGTGCGGTCAATTCGAACATATATAATATCCTTCGCGTCTGTCTCAAGCTCCAACCAAGCACCACGGTTCGGAATGACAGTCGCGGTATAGGCTTTCTTCCCGTTCTTATCTACTTTTGTGCTGAAATAGACGCTAGGAGAACGAACAAGCTGGCTGACGATAACCCGTTCAGCACCGTTAATAATAAAAGTACCTGTTTCCGTCATCAGCGGGAAATCGCCCATGAACACTTCTTGCTCTTTGACTTCCCCTGTTTCCTTATTTAACAGACGAACCTTTACTCTTAACGGGGCGGCGTATGTAACGTCACGCTCCTTACATTCATCCACGGCATATTTAGGTTCACCGAGACTATAATCAATGAACTCGAGCACCAAATTGCCTGTGAAATCTTGAATCGGTGAAATATCTTGAAACATTTCACGCAATCCTTCATCCAAAAACCATTGGTAGGATTTCTGCTGAATTTCGATCAGATTCGGAATATCCAGCACTTCATTGATACGGCCATAACTTCTGCGCGTGCGGCGTCCGTATTGAACAAGTTTACCTGCCAACTTCCCTTCACCCCTTATGTCTATTGACGCAAATTGCAAAGAAAAAAATGAAAACAAAACAAAGCCCCCCACTATCACCTTGCCCGATCAAGACAGTTCCAGATCATTCAAGTCAAGTAGGCAGCCGACCAAGAATAAATCCTCTGCAAAACGCTGAAACTTCCTGTGAAAGCCGGATATATTCCTGTCCTTTTCTCTGTTCCCATTTTTTATCCTTATCATGTAGATTTGCCCAAAATCTTAATATTATACGTAAAATGCCCTTTTTTTATTCCTCATGCTGAGAAAAAATTCTTGACATTTTACTCAACTAAAGACATATAGAGCATCCTAATACTGACATTAAATAATAATAACATAGGCTGGCACCACAGTCAACTTATTCTTACGTTATCATTATTTCAATCTTGCAATCCCACCACATTTATGATTCAAGCGATTTGGTCGCTTTATAGATACGATAGCCCTTTCGCTTGGCCACTTCCTCGACTTCCGAGAATATCGATTTCAACTTCTCTAAAGCCGATGGTGCACCCTGCTTCTTTTGAATCACAATCCACAAAGTTCCGCCTGGTACCAGATGCCGTTCTGATTCATCAAAGATAGAATGTACCACTTCTTTACCTGCTCGAATCGGCGGATTCGTTACGATCATCTCAAACATTCGATTATCAAGTGCGCTAAACCGATCACTCTGCAGAACCTCGACGTTGTCGATTCCATTTACTTTTGCATTGCGCTTGGCAAGCTCCAGCGCCCGTTCATTTACATCAACCATAGTGACCTGCACATCCGCTGCAAGCTTCGCGGCAAACAGTCCGATCGGGCCATAACCACAGCCGACATCCAAAAGACGCGCCCTATCTGGAATCTCCAGACTCTCAATTAGCACTCTACTGCCAAAATCAATGCCGCCCTTGGAAAACACACCGGCATCAGTATGGAAGGTTAGCCGAATATCTCGGATGGTTTCGCTAATTTGTCTAACATCATGCTCAGCTGAAGGTTTAGGGCTGTAATAATGATCGGACATAATAACCTCCCAAAAAAACGCCATTGTTCTCAAAATCTTTAACTGAAACTTATTATATCCATTCTACCGTTCATAACTATGAAACAGTCCCCTTGAAAAATTCAAGGGGACTGAATGAAAGACAAAGAATAATTATTTTACTTCTACAGTTGCGCCAGCTTCTTCTAATTTTGCTTTTAAAGCTTCTGCATCTTCTTTGGATACTTTTTCTTTCAATGGTTTTGGTGCATTGTCAACAAGCTCTTTCGCTTCTTTCAAGCCAAGGCCAGTGATTTCGCGAACCACTTTGATAACGTTGATTTTGGATGCACCAGCGTTTGCCAAGATAACATCAAATTCGCTTTGCTCAGCAGCTGCATCGCCGCCAGCAGCAGCTCCGCCAACTACAGCTACAGGAGCTGCAGCAGTTACTCCGAATTCTTCTTCAATTGCTTTTACAAGATCGTTCAGTTCAAGAACAGTCATACCTTTAATGGCTTCAATAATTTGCTCTTTGCTCATGGTAAACCTCCATGTAAAATGTTATTTTTTTGTTGCGTTCTAGGACGCGTTCAGTTCAATATGACAATTAAGCTTGCTGTGCTTCTCCGTCTTTCTCAGAAACAGCTTTAACTGCAAGCGCGAAGTTGCGCACAGGTGCTTGAAGCACGCTGAGCAACATGGAAAGAAGTCCTTCTCTGGAAGGAAGGTCTGCCAAAGCTTTGATTTCACTTTCGGAAACCACTTTACCTTCGACAACACCGGCTTTAATTTTCAAGTGCTCGTTCTTTTTCGCAAACTGGGACAAAATTTTCGCAGCCGCAACTGCATCCTCTTTACTAAAAGCAACCGCAGTTGGTCCAGTTAAATGTTCGTCCAAATCCGTTAACTCCGTCTCTGCAGTCGCACGTCTCATCAAAGTGTTTTTCAATACTTCGAATTCAACACCTGCTTCGCGCAGCGTTTTACGAAGTTCTGTCACTTGAGCTACGTTCAGTCCGCGGTAGTCCGCAATGACAGTGCTGGCACTATCACGCAGCTTCTCGCTCACTTCAGAAACCTTTTGTTGTTTTTGTTCTAGAACTTTTGCGTTAGGCAAGGGTCACACCTCCTAATCTTTAAGTGTGGAATGGTCTTGAAATGTTAAAAGCCTCCGTAGACTCTACGAAGGCGATATTATAGATATCCGTCAAGCCGAAGCACGATCGGTATGCAATCTATTCACAACACCTCGGTAGGAAATTAAGCCTTACGGCACCTACTGTCTACGGTAAGCATATTCAATTTCGGTATAATTCCCAATGCCTCAATTAGACTATCACGGAGCAAAGCTCCTGTCAAGCAAATGGATTCAATTGGAAATTAAAGCTTCACTCTTACGCTTGGTCCCATTGTCGAAGATACGGCAACGTTCTTCAAGTAGGTACCTTTCGCAGCTGCTGGTTTCGCTCTTTGCAAAGCGTCCAGAAGAGTGTTCAAGTTCTCAGCCAGTTTGTCCTCTTCGAAGGACACTTTGCCAAGTGGTGCATGGATTTGGCCTGCTTTATCAAGACGAAACTCGATTTTACCGGCTTTAATCTCTTGCACTGCTTTCGCAACGTCGAAAGTGACTGTACCTGCTTTCGGGTTAGGCATTAAACCTTTACCACCAAGCAGACGACCCAACTTACCGACTTCACTCATCATATCCGGTGTCGCTACGCAGACATCGAATTCGAACCAGCCTTGCTGAATTTTGTTGATCATATCTTGATCGCCTACATAATCAGCGCCGGCAGCTTCTGCTTCTTTGGCTTTATCGCCTTTCGCAAATACAAGAACTTTCTTGGTTTTACCTGTTCCGTGAGGCAGTACTACTACACCGCGGACAGCCTGATCTTGTTTCTTAGGATCTACGCCTAGACGAACAGCAACTTCGACTGTTTCATCAAATTTAGCTGTAGATGCTTTTTTCACAAGCTCCATCGCTTCACGAGCTTCGTACAGAGCTTCTTGATCTATCATCTTCACAGCTTCTTGATACTTCTTGCCGTGTTTAGCCATCGTTCTTCCTCCTTTGTGGTCATAACGGATAATCCTCCCACAGATACCCGCTGGGATTAGTCTACGATTTCGATACCCATGCTGCGGGCAGTACCTTCAACCATGCGCATTGCAGCTTCAACAGATGCAGCGTTCAGGTCAGGCATTTTTGTTTCTGCGATCTCTTTGACTTTGTCACGCTTCACTTTTGCCACTTTGTTCTTGTTCGGCACTCCAGAACCTTTCTCGATTCCAGCAGCTTTCAGCAACAGCACTGCAGCCGGAGGAGTTTTAGTAATGAAGGTGAAGGAACGGTCTTCGAATACAGAGATTTCAACAGGAATGATTAAACCCGCTTGTTCTTGCGTACGAGCGTTAAACTCCTTACAGAAAGCCATAATGTTCACACCAGCTTGACCCAAAGCAGGACCTACTGGAGGAGCAGGATTCGCTTTACCTGCAGGAATTTGCAGTTTCACCATTTTAATAACCTTTTTAGCCATGCGACACACCTCCTTGCCATAGTTGTGGTTAAACGGGACATGCCCTCCCACTATACAGCACGAATCATTTTAGCATAACAATGGATTCATGCCAAAGCCAACATTTTTCCAGCCATATTAGATCTTGTATCGGCATGCAGGATCATCAGCTTTGGAAAAACGCTCGAAAACCAGGCGGCTACACCTTTTCCACTTGATGGAAATCCAATTCAAGAGGGGTTTCTCTGCCAAACATGTTCACAAGTACTTTGACTTTGCTTTTGTCGGTTTGAATTTCTTCAACGGTTCCGACAAAGTTGGCAAATGGACCTACTTTTACCTTCACTGTCTCTTTCAGCTCAAAGTCAATTTTCGGCTTAGGCTCCTCAATGCCCATATGCTTGAGGATCGCGTCTACTTCGTCGGGAAGAAGCGGCGTTGGCTTCGATCCGGATCCAGTCGATCCCACAAATCCGGTAACACCCGGTGTGTTGCGAACGACATACCATGAATCGTCAGTCTGGATCATCTCCACCAATACGTATCCAGGATACACTTTGCGCATGACGACTTTCTTCTTGCCATCCCGATTGACAAGCTCTTCTTCCATCGGAACAAGCACGCGAAAGATCTTATCCTGCATCGCCATGGATTCCACGCGTTTCTCCAGATTTGCCTTCACCTTATTCTCGTAACCCGAGTAAGTATGAACCACGTACCATCTTTTTTCCATAAAAAAAGCCACCTTTGAAAACTGCTTAGTCAAACACCAAGCGAATCAGCTCAGATAAACCTAAGTCGAGCAATGCGAAATAAACAGCTACAAAGATAACCGTTACCAACACAACGATCGTATAGGAAACAAGCTCTTTGCGTTTAGGCCATTTGACCTTTTTTAATTCTGCCCAACTGTCAGAAAAGAAAGAAAACGTAGAGCCAAACCCTTTCTTCACTCTGCCTAAGAACGCCATGACTACACCTCCCAGTTATTACCTGGTCTCGCGATGAGTGGTATGTGCATTGCAGAATTTGCAATATTTCTTCAATTCCAAGCGGTCTGGGTGAGTCTTCTTGTTCTTATTGGACGTGTAATTTCTTTGCTTGCAATCTGTGCAAGCTAGTGTAACCGTCACCCGCATGTCATCCACCTCCTGCAACTACCTAAAGGATAAAGAAGCTTCTTTATTTCAAACATTTCCATCCCAATACCTGCGCATATTTAGGGCTACCTAAAAAACTGTATCACATGGGTTATGGCGTGTCAAGAATAAGCTTGACAAACGAACCCTTATTCTTATGCGGTAATCTATTCCACATTATCGTCCGATTCCGCCGACAATAAACATGTCTATTTCAAATCCGCCCAATTAAAAAGACACCCTTTTCTTTTTAAAAAGGTGCCGCGTTTACAAACCGTTATCTCTGACCTCCAAATATCGCTCCAGCTTTCGCTTCACTCTCTGAAGGGCATTGTCTATCGACTTTACATGTCGTTTCAAGTCCACCGCGATTTCCTGATAGGAACGGCCATCTAAGTAAAGCATGAGCACTTGCCTCTCCAAATCACTCAGCAATTCGCTCATTTTATCTTCCAAGCCGCTAAACTCTTCTTTATTGATCATCAACTCTTCCGGATCAGACATTCTTGATCCGCAAATGATATCGAGCAGCGTTCGATCGGAATCTTCATCATAAATAGGCTTGTCCAATGAAACATATGAATTAAGCGGTATATGCTTTTGACGGGTAGCTGTTTTTATGGCGGTAATGATTTGGCGAGTAATGCAGAGTTCAGCAAAGGCTTTAAAAGAAGCCAGCTTGTCTCCGCGAAAATCGCGAATAGATTTATATAATCCTATCATGCCTTCTTGGACGATATCCTCGCGATCCGCGCCAATCAAAAAATAAGACCGGGCTTTAGCTCTGACAAAGTTCTTATATTTGTTAATCAAGAACTCTAATGCACTGCTATCGCCTTCTCGGACCGCTTCGACAATTTCTTCATCTGTCTTGAGGTCATACTCACTCGTCAAGAGATCGTTGAGGTCGACACTCATGTTATCCCTCCGGCCTACAAGGCTGAAAACCCTTGTCATTCCTACAAAAGATAGGATTAGTATACATGAAGTAAGGATAAACCGTCAAACAAATTTTGCGAACAACCCTGCGGTGGGTGGGATTATATGCTAAGGTGTCTCGCCTCTTCTCCATCTTTCGAGCTTCATTTTCAGCTCATCGCCCAGCTTACTTTCAAAGGAATTCCTCGGTTTAGCTTCCGTTTCCTTGATTTTTCTGCGCATTTCTTTACGATTTTCCTCTATGGCTATAAAGAGCTCTCTTGCCGGCAACCTAAGCGCTCCCTTGCCAAAAATAACATGCTGTTCTACATTGTCCGACGTCGCAACATAAATCCGGGTTCTCCTATTCAACCATTCATAAACGAGCCTTTCGATACATTCATCTGCCGTTTCCTTCTCTTTCGTATAACGAATGTCCAATCTGCTCTGCCTATATCTTTTCCCCAGTCCGGGCACTTGGTGCGCGTCGAAGACGAGAATGACTTTCATGCCGCTGAAGCCTTGATAATCGGCAAGCATCGATATCAACTCGTCCCTCGCGTCTTCTAAGAGATTCTCGTCCGCCAGTCTCCTCAGATTCGGCCATGCCCCGATCATGTTGTAGCCGTCCACAATCAAAATGTCCTGCACCATCGTACCGGACTACCCTTTGCCGTATCTTTGCCGGACCACCTCATACATGAATAGACCTGCAGCGACGGATGCATTCAGCGAATTGATCTTTCCGTACATTGGAAGCTTGGCCACAAAATCGCAGCCTTCCCGTACGATGCGGTTCATCCCCTTATGCTCATTCCCAATGACGATCGCAATCGGAATTTTCAAATCCACATCGTAAACCTCCTGATCGGCCGAGCCATCCGCTCCGACGATCCATATACCCGCTTCCTTCAGCTTCTCCATCGTCTGTGCCAAATTGGAAACCCGCGCAACCGGCACATATTCAACGGCACCCACCGATGTTTTGGCGACAGTAGCCGTCAGACCGACCGACCTGCGCTTCGGTATGATAATACCGTCTACCCCGGTGCATTCTGCTGTTCTCAGTATAGATCCTAGATTATGCGGATCCTCTAATTCATTCAGAATGAGCAAAAAAGCCGGTGCTTCCTTCTCACGGATTTGCTCCATTAAATCTTCAAGCTCTATGTATTCAGCAGAGGCGACTTGGGCGATGACTCCTTGATGCTGAATACCTTCTGCCATCTGATCGAGCTTCTTTTTATCCACTTTCTGCACGACGATCCCTGCTGCTTTGGCTGCTTGCATGATGGGCTGCGTCAGATGGGGCTGAGCTTGAAGGGAAACAAATACTTTATGGATTTCCCTGCCGGCACGCAGCGCTTCTATTACTGCATGCTTTCCTCCAATATATTCTCCCAAGTTAATCCTCCTCTTGAATGACGCGTAATATGATGTCCTGCAGCCTGCTGTACTGCTTCGTGCAATATAAATATCCGATCAAGCACTCGAAAGCGGTGCTGTGCCGATACTCTGCCACAGAAGCATTCTTCGGAATCGTGCCTGATTTGGCGTTTCTTCCGCGGCGCACGAATTCTTGTTCAGGTTCAGTGAGCGAAGGCATCAGCTTCTCCAGTGCTTTTGCTTGGGCCTTCGCTGAGACGTACTTCACCGCTTCTTTCTGCAGATGATGCGGCTTGTGGTTTTTCCGGGACAACAGGTGCTGTCTAACAAACACCTCATACACGCCGTCTCCAATGTAGGCAAGTACAAGGGGGTGAAGCAGTTCGGGCCGCTTGGAAGGCTCGAACAGCCGACCCATCATTTCCAGTTGATGTTCCATCGTATGCACGCTCTACTTTCTCCGCCAGCGAATGCCTTGAGGGGTATCTTCCAATATAATGCCCTGCTCCTGCAGCTGATCGCGAATTTCATCCGCTCTTGCCCAGTTTCTATCCTTGCGGGCCTGGGTCCTTTCCTGAATCAGCTGCTCAACTTGCTCGTCCAGAAGCTGCTCCTCCTGCACTGGAATGATGCCGAGTACTGAATTCATCATCTCCAGCGCTGCTGCCATATGCCCCAGCACTTTACGGCTTAGTCCTTCTTGACGGCTTAAATATTGATTCGCTTCGTTTAACACCAAGAACATAGCTGTAATGGCATCCGGTGTATTGTAATCATCCTGCATCTTCTGATGAAATAGCTGCACGGCGTCATCGACCTTGGCGATCAGCTGAGCTTCATCTTCGTCATGCCGATCCAGCGCTTTATCCAAAGCATATTTCAAGTTTTGCAGACCGATTTCCAGCCTCGATGAGCTTTGTACCGCTTGTGTCATCGCTTCTTCACTGAAATTCAGCGGATTGCGGTAGTGGGCGGAAAGCATAAAGTACCTTAACGCTTCTGGTGAATATTTTTTCCTCAGTTCCCTTACATTAACCCCGTTGCCCAAAGATTTGGACATTTTCACATGATTAAACTGAATATATCCGTTATGCATCCAGTACCTGGCGAATGGCTTTCCGGTCAGCGACTCCGACTGCGCGATTTCACACTCATGATGCGGAAACTGCAAATCTTGACCGCCGCCGTGAATATCGATCGTGTCCCCTAAATATTTGCGCGCCATCGCCGAGCATTCAATATGCCAACCCGGACGACCGTCTCCCCACGGGCTGCTCCAATAAATTTCTCCCGGCTTCGCTGCTTTCCACAGCACAAAATCCTGCGGACTTTCCTTGCGCTCATCGACTTCAATCCGAATGCCGTATTGAAGCTCATCGAGATTTTGATGCGACAGCTTCCCGTACTCTTCGAATTTAGAGGTGCGGAAATAAACGTCTCCGTCCTTCTCGTAAGCAATGTCCCGATCGACTAGAACGGAAATAAAAGCGATGATTTCATCGATATTTTCCGTCACTCGCGGATGGACGGTCGCTTTCTTCACCTTTAGAGCTTCTACATCCTCGTAGAACGCTTCAATATACCGTTCAGCCAGAACCGGAACCGATTCTCCTCTTTCGTTGGAACGTTTGATCAGCTTATCGTCCACATCCGTAAAATTCTGAACAAAGCGAACCTCATAGCCTTGGTTTTCCAAATATCTTCGAACGACGTCAAAGACAATGACCGGTCTCGCATTTCCGATATGAATATAGTCATAGACGGTAGGGCCGCACACATACATTTTCACTTTTCCTGGCTCAAGCGGTTGAAACGGTTCCTTTCGCCTTGTCAGCGAATTATAAATGTGTAAGCTCATTCTTCTTCTTTTCCTCCATTTGTTCCATTTGCCTAATTTGTTGTTGCAGCCGTTCAATTTCATCCTGCATCCCTTTGCACACTTCCATCACCGGATCCGGCAGCTTGCTGTGATCCAGCTTATCTACACGAATGCCGTCTCTCTTTACAATTCTACCCGGAATGCCAACAACCGTGCAATTCGGGGGGACTTCCTTCAAGACAACCGCATTGGCCCCAATCAGCGTATTGTCGCCTACACTGAACGAACCCAACACTTTAGCCCCAGAGCTGATGACAACATTGTTCCCAATCGTCGGATGCCGCTTTCCTTTTTCCTTGCCGGTCCCGCCTAAAGTAACCCCTTGGTAGACCACAACATCGTCACCAATCTCACACGTTTCCCCAATGACGACGCCCATTCCATGGTCAATGAAAAATCGATTGCCAATCTTAGCCCCCGGGTGAATCTCAATTCCGGTAAAAAATCGACTCAACTGCGAAATGATTCTGGCTATCGTATACCAGCCGTGTCTGAAAAACCAATGAGCGATGCGATGTGCCCAAATGGCATGCAGACCCGAATACGTAAATATCACTTCAAAAACGCTGCGTGCCGCCGGGTCGTTGTCAAAAACTGCTTGAATATCGGATCTGATCGTCTTGAACATTGGCACCTCTCCCCCCATTCGTCATCTATATTCGCCTGATGAATGTGAAACACTTGGCTGTCTATCTGTCTAAAGCGCAGCAATGATAGGTAACAAAAAAGTCTCTGCAGCGATATCGCTGCAGAGACGTCATGACGCGGTTCCACTCTGCTTGGCACAGCCTAACTTGACGAAGACTGTACCCTCTCATGACCTTAACGCGGCCGGACGGCAGGACCTAACGAATGAGTTTCCTCTGATCCCCATTCGCGTCAGCCCAGCAGCTTACAGGTGCACTTCCTCATAAGGGGAAATAGGCAGCTTCCAGCCCCCACTGCCTCATGAGCAGTTGCGGCCGCCCTCTCTGTGAATTCCCAGCCTACGCATACTTTCCTGTTCATCGCTTTTGACGCTTTGTTCAACTTTTCTTGTATCGTAGCATATCGCCTTTCGTTTGACAATGAGAAAACCTATTCAACGGAGGCTTCCCCTTCATAAGGGATCACGTTTCATATTTGGCTTGATCACAAGAAGGAATTTGCTGATGCTCAGGCTTGCAATATAGCGTTCAGTCGTTTTTGAACGGTCTTTTTGCCGAGCAGAGACAAGGTTTGATTAAGATCGCGCCCATGCGTCTGCCCCGTTGCCGCTGCACGGACCGTCATGAACAAATCCTTGCCCTTATAGCCGGTCTCCTTTTGCACTGCTTTAAGGAGACCCTTAATGGTTTCCGGTTCAAAATCTTCCGCTTGATCCACTTGCTGCACGAAGCTTCCGAGAACCACTGGAACATGCTCCTGCCCCAAAATTTCCGCTGCTTCCTCTTCAAGCTCTACATTCTCATAGAAGAACAAGCGGGACAATTCCACAATATCGGCGGCGCAGGTCATCTGCTCTTGATATAGCGCCACAAGACGCATCGTCCACTGATAGGTGGGCTCATCCACATCGTCGAACAAATAGCCGGCATCCTGCATATGCGGAATACACAGATCGGTCAGTCGCTTCACGTCAGCCTGCTTTATATAATGATTGTTCATCCATTTCAGCTTTTCGCGATCAAAGACGGCCGGACTCTTGGAAAGACGGTTCGGATTGAAAATCTGAATAAGCTCCTCTTTTGAGAATAGCTCTTGTTCTCCTTCCGGCGACCAGCCCAGCAGCGCGATGAAATTAAACATCGCCTCCGGCAAATAGCCGAGATTACTGTACTGCTCAATAAACTGGATGATGGATTCATCTCGTTTGCTCAGCTTCTTCCGGTTTTCATTCACGATCAGTGTCATATGCGCGAAGGTAGGTGCGGTCCATCCCAGCGCCTCATAAATCATCAGCTGTCTTGGCGTATTGGTAATATGGTCATCCCCGCGCAGCACGTGGGTAATTTTCATCAAATAATCGTCTACCACAACGGCGAAATTATATGTTGGAATGCCATCCTTTTTCACGATGACGAAATCGCCGAAATCATCCGAGCTGAAGGATACCTCTCCTTTAACCATATCGTTAAACGTAAAGGTCTTATTCTCCGGTACCTTGAAGCGAATGCTCGGAATTCGTCCTTCAGCTTCCAAAGCCTGCTGCTCTTCCGGCGTCAAGTTGCGATGCTTCCCCGAATATTTCGGATTCTCGCCGCGCGCTGCCTGCTCCTCCCGCTCCTTCTCCAGCTCTTCCTCCGTGCAGTAACATTTGTATGCAAAGCCGCTATCCATCAATTGCTGTGTAATTTCTTTATAAATATCCAGACGCTCCGTCTGACGGTATGGACCATACTCCCCGCCCACGTCAATCGATTCATCCCAATCGATGCCGAGCCATTTCATGAACGTCAGCTGATTTTCTACGCCGCCCTCTACGTTCCGTTTCAAATCGGTATCTTCAATCCGAACGATGAACTTCCCATTTTGGTTTCGAGCAAACAAATAATTAAACAAAGCCGTTCTAGCATTTCCAATATGTAAATGTCCTGTTGGACTTGGCGCATAACGTACACGAACCTGTTCCGTCATCGAAATACGAACCCCTCTCCACTTTCTTGAGATACAATTATTTTCAAATCATAGCATATCTTTCACAAGACAAACAACCGATTGTGCTGCAATCCCTTCGCCCCTGCCTGTAAAGCCCAGACGCTCTGTCGTAGTCGCCTTCACGTTCACCTGCGTCACATCCGCCTCTAACAGACGAGCGATATTCGCTGCCATCTGTTCGATATACGGAGCCATCTTAGGCTGCTGAGCGATAATCGTGGCATCCACATTCCCAAGTCTGTATCCTTCAGCTTTGACCATTTGCCATACCTGCTTCAACAATTGTGCACTGTCGGCATCTTTAAACTCGGGGTCTGTATCAGGAAAATGCTTTCCAATATCCCCTTTGGCAAGTGCTCCTAATACGGCATCCGTAATGGCATGGAGCAAAACATCAGCGTCAGAATGGCCAAGCAGCCCTTTTTCATAAGGAATGTCGATTCCCCCGATCATACATTTGCGTCCTTCCGCAAATTGATGTACATCAAAGCCCTGTCCTACTCGAATCAATGAAATTCCTCTCCCCAGTTCATATTTTTAATAAAGAATAGTTGTATCACACGCATCATCTCTTTATGAGGTACCTGAGGCTTTACGATTGGGCTGTTCTGATTTCCTCTAAAATAACTGAGGCGATGCGTAAATCCTCCGGTGTTGTAATTTTGATATTGCGATAATCTCCCATAACAACTTGCACCGGACGCCCCATCCTTTCCATCAAGGACGCGTCATCTGTTCCAACGTAGCCCTCTGATGCCGCACGTCTATGTGCATCTGCGATTTCGGAAACACGAAAAGCTTGCGGGGTTTGAACGGCCCACAAGCTCTGTCTGTCCGGTGTATTTTTTATCCGCATATCCGAACCGACGGTTTTAATCGTATCCTTCACAGGCACCGCCAATACGGCGGAGCCTGTAATCTGCGCCGCTTCCCAGCAGGCCTGCATCTGTTCCTGCAAAATAAATGGACGAACACCGTCGTGGATAAGCACCCACTCGATATTCTCAGGTAGTTGCTTCAAGCCTTCGTATACCGACTCCTGCCGATCCTTGCCGCCAGCTACAACCTTCACCTGCTTCTTAAACTCGTACCTGCTCGTCCAATTCTGGACTCTCTCTATATGTTCCGATCCTACGACGACGGTAATATGCTCTATGAGAGCGAAGCGCTCAAACGCCTGTATCGTATGTACGAGAATCGGCTTATCCTCTAAAAGCAAATACTGCTTGCTTTCGGGCGTATTCATCCGGGTTCCTTTCCCCGCGGCAACAATCACAGCGCCTAACCCGATCTTCATGTGCTCAGCTCCATCACCACAATTATAGCGTGACGTTATTTCCTGCCGAAAAATATGATCATGACGTCAGCCTACTATAGAAGTATAATCTTTTCAGAGCGCTTTTTCCAACAATTTCGGCTTGGCAAATATCATTCTTCCAGCAGAGGTTTGCAGCACGCTCGTCACCATCACTTCCACGACAGAGCCGATATGGTCTCTTCCTCCTTCGACGACAATCATCGTTCCATCGTCGAGGTATGCAACACCTTGTCCATATTCCTTGCCGTCTTTAATAACTTGTACCAGTATTTCCTCACCTGGCAGGACGACCGGCTTCACTGCATTGGCTAAATCATTGATATTGAGCACGGGTACCCCTTGAAGCTCGCACACCTTGTTTAAATTAAAGTCGTTGGTCACGACTTTTCCTTGCAATACCTTGGCCAATTTCACCAGCTTGCTGTCCACTTCGGAGATTTCATCGAAGTCACCTTCATAGATGAGCACCTTTACATCGAGTTCCTTTTGAATTTTATTCAAAATATCGAGCCCCCGCCTGCCTCTGTTCCGTTTCAATAAATCCGAAGAATCCGCGATATGCTGCAGCTCCTCCAGCACGAACTCAGGAATGACGAGCGTTCCCTCCACGAAACCCGTTTTGCAAATATCCGCAATTCTTCCATCAATGATGACTGAAGTATCCAAAATCTTGTGTTCATACACCGAAAGACTGTTCACATCTGCGATGTCGCTTGCTCTTCGAATCGAAGACAGCCATGCAGTCAGTTCGGCTTTCCTGCTCATTCCGATCCTAAATCCGAACGTACTCAGCGCAATCGTCACCACGGCAGGCATCCATGCTGCCCAGCCGCTCAGCTTAGACATGGCCGGATATAAAAGCGCGGAAATCATTAATCCGATAAGCAAACCGCTTAAACCCGCGACGAGCTCTCCATTCGAAACCTTGGAAAACCATCGCTCACCCTTTTTTAAGACAATGGAAAATACGATTCCTATGACGTTCGCAGCCATCCAAAGAATTGCCGCACCTAATCCTATCATTGTCCACTGCCCAAACTCGGCATCTTGAAGAAAAGTCCGCTGGTTGTACCATTCATATCCTAGTAAAGCTCCTGCTATAATCGCCGCTAATTGTATCCATCGATTTAACCACATCGACAATTCACCTCCATTAGGGAAAGATGTTTTATTCCTTAACAGTATGAACAAAACATGGGAAAGCTATAATCTGCCACTCGTTAAATTTTTTCATTTTGATTTTTTCTTTGTAATGAGGTCCCTTTTTGAACTATAATGGTATCAACCTATTCTGGAGCCGCCGGGACCTGGCTGCTTGTCAGCGAGCTGGCACGACTTAGAGAAAAGTACGAGGTGATTCGAATGAGCGTCCAAAATTTGAATGAATTTCAGGAATTGGTATCCAAACTGCTGCTCCGTCACCGAAGCTTATTAGACGTATTATCCAAAATCGATCAATCCAGTTCAGCCGTTCATCGTTCAGTGATCAAGGCCGTTACCGAATGCGGATGTATAGAGCTGCACGGCAAAAAACAAATGTTGACCTCAGAGATGACGATCGAGGATGCGAAGAAAATACTGGACAGCCAAGTTGAGGGTGGATTGTGTGAAAGCTGCCAAGAGGCTGTCAGTGCACAGCTCGGCAGAAATTTATTCTACCTTTCCTCTTTATGCAATCTTCTGGATTTGAAGCTGGAGAAGGTCGTTGAGGATGAAGCCAAACGCTGCTCAACCCTAGGAATTTTCAACATGTCGTAAAACCTATTTTCAACAAAACAACTGCAAAAGAATGAAAAAAAGCATTTATTTCTCCGATGTGGAAAAAATAAATGCTTTTTATTTTACCTGCTCTATATCGTTAACGTGATTCCTGATAGCTCTCTTCATCCACTGACTTCTTTTTGCGCCTTCGTGCTAAGAAACGTACAATTCTAACGTTTTTTTTTAATCCCCAAATCGCGTAGAAAACTAATGGAATCATGATAATCTTCGAAATTTGACCTGGAAATAATACCGCAAGTACGACCGCAACAACGACGATGATCGGTGTAATCCAAATCGCCGCTTTGGGAATGCCAACCTTTTTGAAGCTGGGATATTTAACCGTACTGATCATGAGCAGTGCCAGCATAACGGTTACAATGGCCAGCACAACCGTAGAAAGTTCATTATGGAATAATGCCAACGTAGCCAATACTCCGCCAGCCGCAGGAATCGGAAGGCCGATGAAATATCCAGGCACGGCTTCCACCACATTAAACCGAGCCAATCTCAATGCGCCACAAATCGGAAAGAGCGCTGTTATCATCCATGCTAAGGGCTCATTCATTTCCTGAAAAGCCACGACGTACATAATAAATGCGGGAGCGACCCCAAAAGAAATCACATCGGATAAAGAATCCAGCTCTTTGCCAAATTCACTCTGCACATTCAATGCTCTTGCCACTCGACCATCCAAACCGTCGGTTAACATGGCCACGATAACCATGATGGCCGCATAATCCGGCTTCTCGTGAAAGACCAAAATGATCGAGATGATGCCAAGAAATAAATTGCATATCGTGAAAAAGCTCGGAAGCGATTTTGTAAACATGGAATGTCCACCTCAAGTTTACTGTTCCCCACGCAAAACAAGAATATCCTATGTTTACATCGGGATGGTTCATTGTATGATTGTATGCAAATTAAATATGTCTGTCAATGAATACTTGTTCCTGTATTCTTTTCAGACCTTCTTTAATTGCCCTTGCCCGAACTTCGCCAATGCCATCAACTTCATCCAATTCCTCAATCGTTGCCATCATCACGTGAGGCAAATACTCAAAACGTTCTACCAGGTTATTAATAATAATCGAAGGCAAACGGGGAATTTTGTGAAGAACTCTGTAGCCTCTCGGTGAAATCGATTCCTCCATCGCTGTATTCGTATTCGGATAACCAAGCAGCCGAACAATATGATGCGGATCCAGAAGCTCGTCATTCGTGAGCCTTTTTAACTGCTGGCGTATTTCTTGGATGCGTTCCTCGTCCGGTTCCTTCACATAATCCTTGAGCAGATACAAGGCCTCAGCATCAATTTTGGACGTAAGCTCCTCCATCTGCATGCTGATCAACCGGCCTTCTGTACCGAGCTCGTTAATATAATTAATAATTTCTGATTTGATGCGGAGCACCATTTCGACGCGCTGAATGACATTGCACACCTCGTGCAGCGTCACTAATTCCTCAAACTCGGTTGCGCCTAGATTAGTAAATCCTTGGTCCAAGACGACCTTGTATTTTTCAAGCGTCTGAATCGCCTGATTCGCTTTGGTCAAAATCACACCAATGTCCTTCAAGGAGTAACGTAAGTTGCCTTGATATAAGGTGATGACGTTCCGCCTTTGGGATATGGATACGACCAATTTCCCCGTTTGCTTCGCCACCCTTTCCGCGGTCCGGTGCCGAATACCGGTTTCCGTAGAAGATATCGAAGAATCCGGAATGAGCTGCGTATTCGCATACAAAATACGCTTTAAATCTTCACTTAGAATAATCGCCCCATCCATCTTCGCTAACTCGTACAGGTAGTTAGGGGAAAAGTCGCAGTTAATGGAGAAGCCCCCATCGACGATCTCCATCACCTCCGGGCTATATCCGACAACCAGCAAAGCACCTGTCTTGGCTCTGAGTACATTCTCCAGTCCATCCCTGAACGCTGTTCCCGGGGCGACCAATTGAAGCAGCTTGCTCATTACTTCTTGATTACCTTCATCTCTTATCATGATTTACCACCCCCGTTTTTCTAAGAAGCTTTAATCAAAGGCTACCTGCAGGGCTTCCGAGACCGTCCGCACCCCGATAATTTCGATTCCGTCCGCTGGCTTCCAGCCCTTCAAGCTGTGCTCCGGCAGGATGACACGTTTAAAGCCTAGTTTTTTCGCTTCATTCACTCTCTGCTCTACTCTTGAGACCGCCCTGACTTCCCCCGTTAATCCGATTTCACCGAACACGACATCATAAGGGCGTGTTGGTGCATCACGAAAGCTGGATGCGATACTGACCGCCACAGCAAGATCGGCAGCCGGTTCATCTACCTTTACGCCACCTGCAATATTCAAATAAGCATCATGGTGCTGCAAATGCAGCCCGTTTCTCTTTTCCAAGACCGCAATGATTAAAGATAGTCTTGTATGATCAAAACCGGTAGCGGTTCTTCGCGGCGAAGGGAAATTCGTCACAGATACCAGCGATTGGATTTCAACCAACACCGGACGCGTCCCTTCCATACTCGCCATAACTGTAGAGCCGGCAGCCCCCATAGGCCGTTCCGACAAGAACAACTCGGACGGGTTGCTCACTTCGCGCAGCCCCTGCTCTCCCATTTCAAATATGCCCATCTCGTTCGTTGAGCCGAAGCGATTTTTGACTGCCCGAAGCACCCGGTATGTATGGTGACGCTCGCCTTCAAAATAAAGCACGCAATCCACCATATGCTCCAGCAATCTTGGTCCCGCGATGGTCCCCTCTTTCGTGACATGACCGACAACGAAGGTGGCAATACCCTTCATTTTAGCTATTCTCATTAAAATGCCAGTACATTCCCGAACTTGAGAAACACTTCCCGGTGCCGAAGCAACAGCCGGTTCATATACTGTCTGAATCGAGTCGATGATCAAGCAATCTGGATCGACCTGATCGATCGCTTCTTGAATCGCTTGCATATCCGTCTCACAAAGCACATATAGCTGTTCCGACAATGCTCCTAGCCGATCCGCTCTCAGCTTCGTCTGCTTCACCGATTCCTCTCCGGAGACATACAGCACCTTCAGCTGTTGACTGGAAAGCGCATGAGATATTTGCAGAAGCAATGTCGACTTCCCGATACCAGGATCTCCACCCACTAGAATGAGTGAGCCTGGAACAATGCCTCCTCCAACGACCCTGTTGAATTCATGGTAGGGAGAATAAATTCGAGGTTCACTTGCTGTATCGACATGAATGATGGAGGTCGCCTTTTCCTTCTTTATTGAAAGCGGGCTAGAGATCCCGCGATGCTTCACTGTCGTTTCCGTTTCTTCCACCATCGTATTCCAGGCGTTGCAGCCCGGACATTTGCCCATCCATTTTGCGGATTCATACCCGCAAGCCTGACAAGCAAATTTCGTTTTTGTCTTGGCCATAAACTTCCTCACACGTTTGTTTATTCAAAGTTTACCACTTTACCTTACGCAAGAAAACCCCTTACACGCCTTTCTGAGTGCAGAAAAATAATCCGGCATAACGCCGGATTATTTTCTACATGATTTGTTTAAGATTGTTTTACCGTTTCTTTCTTATCCACCGTAAGATCGCCGTCTTTGACATCAATGATGAGAGAGTCGCCTTTAGAAATATTGCCTTTAAGCAGCTCCTCAGACAAACGATCCTCAATATGCTTCTGAATCGCTCGGCGGAGCGGCCTTGCCCCGTACGTCGGATCGAAGCCTTCTTTCGCTAGGAACGCCTTGGCGCTGTCCGTCAACTCGAAATCAACCTCTTGATCCTTGAGACGTTTGCGCAGCTCCTCTGCCATGAGACTCACGATTTCGCCAATATGGGTTTCCTCCAAGGAATGGAACACGATAATTTCATCGATCCGGTTCAAGAACTCCGGACGGAAGCTTTTCTTCAGTTCATCCATTACCTTGTTCTTCATATTGTTGTAATCGCGTCCCGCATCCTGATGGGCGGTAAAGCCGAGTGCGGAGTTCTTCTTGATCATCTCTGCGCCGACGTTGGAAGTCATGATAATGAGGGTATTGCGGAAATCGACCAATCTCCCTTTAGAATCGGTTAATCTCCCGTCTTCCAACACCTGCAGCAGGATGTTGAATACTTCAGGATGAGCTTTCTCGATTTCATCCAGAAGCACGACCGAATAAGGCTTGCGTCTTACTTTTTCCGTCAACTGTCCGCCTTCATCGTAACCAACATATCCTGGAGGTGCACCGACTAATCTGGATGTGGAATGCTTCTCCATATACTCGGACATATCGATGCGGATGACTGCATTTTCATCTCCGAACATCGCTTCCGCCAGCGCTCGTGCTAATTCCGTTTTACCTACACCTGTAGGTCCAAGGAAAATAAAGGAGCCAATTGGGCGCTTCGGATCTTTGAGTCCAGCCCTTGCACGGCGAATGGCTCGGCTGACCGATTTCACCGCTTCTTCCTGTCCGATAACCCGGTTATGAAGAATGTCCTCCATTTTAAGCAGGCGCTCCGTTTCTTCCTCCGCCAGCTTCTTCACTGGAATTCCAGTCCAGTTTGCCACAACGTCTGCGATATCGTCCGGAGTTACCTCAGAATCGGTGCGTCCCTGCTTTTCTTTCCATTCATTTTTAGTGCGTTCCAGCTCTTCTTTCATCTTCTGCTCTGTATCGCGAAGAGAGGCAGCTTTTTCAAATTCTTGACTTTGAACGGCTGCATCCTTTTCCTTGCGAACATCTTCCAAACGGCTCTCAAGCTGTTTCAAGTTTGGCGGTGTCGTGTAAGAACGAAGTCTTACCTTCGAAGCCGCTTCATCAATTAAGTCAATCGCCTTATCCGGCAGGAAACGATCCGTAATATAGCGATCGGATAATTTCACTGCCTGCTCGATCGCTTCATCCGTGATTTTTACGCGGTGATGAGCTTCGTAACGATCTCTTAAGCCGTACAGGATTTGAATCGCCTCTTCATTCGTTGGCTGGTCCACCGTAATCGGCTGGAATCTGCGCTCTAATGCCGCATCCTTTTCAATATATTTGCGATATTCATCCAAGGTCGTTGCCCCGATGCACTGCAGTTCGCCTCTCGCCAGCGATGGCTTCAAGATGTTGGAAGCATCAATCGCACCTTCAGCCCCTCCCGCTCCAATCAGGGTGTGCAGCTCATCGATGAACAAAATGATGTTTCCGGCTTGGCGAATTTCGTCCATGATTTTTTTCAAACGGTCCTCAAATTCACCACGGTACTTCGTACCGGCAACAACCGATCCCATATCAAGAGTCATCACTCTTTTATCTCTTAAGGTTTCAGGAATTTCATTATTGATAATTCGCTGTGCCAATCCTTCAGCAATCGCCGTTTTACCTACTCCGGGCTCCCCAATGAGTACAGGGTTGTTCTTCGTTCGGCGGCTGAGCACCTGAATCACTCGTTCAATTTCCTTGCTTCTGCCAATGACAGGGTCCAGATTGCCGTCTTTAGCGATCGCAGTCAAATCTCTAGCCAAGCTGTCCAGTGTCGGTGTATTGACATTCGTGGATGCGGAATGGCTTGAAGAGACGGATTCGCTGCTGCCAAGCAGCTGAAGCACCTGCTGTCTTGCTTTGTTCAAGCTTACATCCAAGTTGTTCAATACGCGTGCCGCTACGCCTTCACCTTCACGAATGAGGCCCAGCAAAATATGCTCTGTTCCGACATAAGTATGACCGATTTTTCGCGCTTCATCCATCGAAAGCTCGATGACCTTTTTCGCTCTCGGCGTATATGCGATGTTCGTTGGCTTATCCTGACCTCTTCCAATCAAAGATTCTACTTCATCCTGAATTTTTTCCAAATTGAGTCCCAATGCTTGAAGGGCTTTTGCCGCAATGCCTTCGCCTTCGCGGATGAGACCCAGCAAAATATGCTCTGTTCCAATATTGTTATGACCTAAACGAACAGCCTCTTCTTGAGCTAATGCCAATACCTTTTGCGCTCGTTCTGTAAATCTTCCGAACATCATCTTCTTACACCTCCAGATTTAATACATGTTAGGATTTATTAAGTCGTGTACGAATCATCTCTGCTCTACGCGCATCTCTTTCATCCGGCGAAAGCTTCTTGCCGCTGTACTGCTGCAGAAATCCGGGCTGCGTCATCACCATCAGCTCGTTGTACACATTAGACGACACATCTGTAATCATTCCTAAATCAATGCCTAAGCGAACGTCCGACAATCTCTGAGAGGCTTCCTTTGAATCCATAATATGCGCATGACTTAGTATTCCATAAGAACGGAATACACGATCCATGATGCGCGTTTTGGATTCATTCATGAGCCTTTGTCTTGCGGCGCGTTCATGCTCGATAATTTGCTTGACGACACTATGCAAATTGTCTATGATCTCGGTTTCGGATTGGCCTAAAGTAATTTGATTCGAAACCTGGAACAAATTGCCTAACGCTTCGCTGCCTTCACCATAAATCCCCCGTACCGCAAGACCCACCTGGTTCACAGCGGATAGAATCCGATTAATTTGCTGCGTCAGCACTAATGCCGGAAGATGAAGCATCACCGATGCCCGAAGTCCCGTACCGACGTTCGTCGGGCAGCTTGTCAAATAACCCCTAGTCTCACTGAATGCATAATCCAACTGCGATTCAAAGATGTCATCGATTTGATTCGCCAAACTCCATGCCTCTTTGATTTGGAAGCCTGGATATAAACATTGAATGCGAAGATGGTCTTCTTCGTTCACCATAATGCTGATCGATTCGTTCTCGCTGAGAATGACGGCTCCGTTCCTCGATTCATTCGCCAGGTTCGGACTAATCAGATGCTTTTCCACCAGCACTCTGCGCTCCAGCTCGTTCATTTCCGAGAGCTTCAGCAGCTCAAACTCTCCAATATTCTGAATGGAGGAATCACGTAGAAGCTTCTCGCTTTGATTCAAAATTTCTTCGGACTGCTGATTCGTTGCCAGCATCGGAAAGGGATACGAACGAATGTTGCGCGCCAGACGAATTCGGCTGCTGATAACGATGTCTGATTCGGGTCCGTTCCCTCTCATCCATTCACTTTGCGCATTTTTGATAAAACGACTGAGCGACATAAGTAGCAGCCTCCCCTCTACATCCCCGAAATTTTTCTTTCCAATTCACGAATTTGATCTCGAAGCTTCGCAGCTGCCTCGAATTCCTCCATTTGAATGGTTTGCTGGAGCTGCTGCTTCAGCTGATCAATTTCGCGGCGATATTTAATTTTCCCGCCAGATCTAGCGGGCACCTTGCCCTGATGGGCGGTAGTGCCGTGAATTCTGCGAAATAAAGGATCTAACCGACTGGAGAAGTACTCATAACAATCGCTGCAGCCAAAACGTCCAATCTTGCCGAATTGAGCATAAGTGAGTCCGCATGTCTCGCAGCGCAGCGGCTTCTGAGCCGCACCAAATGAATTCGCAGATGGTTCATAATCCAGCAAGCCGGACAATAAATTATGAATGGAGAATCCATTGGATGAGCCCGGGATTTTATCTCCCTTTTCGCGAGCACATACTTCACAAAGGTGAAATTCCGTTTTCTCGCCGTTGACTATTTTCGTAAAATGTAATGAAGCCGGTCTTTTTCCGCATTCCTGACAAATCATAAGCTGCGCGACCTCCTTTATATCATTCTATTCAAGTATGCTCTTCCTTACCCGAGAGGATAAGCGAAAGGCCACAAAAATTACCTGGTCAGAATGGATATCAGCATGGCTTTCAGCAGTTTAGCCCGAATTTGGTCCCGAAGTGGGAGCTTTAACGCGAGCACGTCTCTGCACATTGCAGTTCTCAGCAAATTCGCTTCACGCGGTGATACAATCTCGGCTTCCTCCAATTGATAAATAACCCCTTCTGCGGCGCTCTGATCGATTTGTTCACCGATGCTTTGGAACAAGTAATGGTCTATACTGCAGTCCTGCGGGAGAGTAATCTTCTGAATACGAATGTATCCGCCGCCGCCTCGCTTGCTTTCTACGACATAGCCCTTTTCCAAAGTGAAGCGTGTACTGATGACGTAATTGATTTGCGAAGGGACACACTGAAATTCATCCGCCAAATCATTGCGCTGAATTTCAATCATTTTATTCGGACTCTCCTGCAGTATTTTCTTCAAATACTGTTCGATAATATCCGAAATGTTGCGCACTGATGCTGTCGCCTCCCTTATCAAGACATCGATTTCGCTAACCATTTATATTGACTTTGACTTTCTTTGACTTTAGGTTGACTTTATTATACTGCACTTTTTTTATCTTTGCAATAGCTCGCTTTATTAGCGCATCTATATTTATTTTAGGCGATTATTTAAGGAAATATCCTCGTCGTATTTGAGATTGGAGATGATTTTTCAATTAAATAGGCAACGTTTCATAACGCCAAAGGCGAACCATTCGCGTTTTAAGCCGTAGGTTCGCCTGCTGCAGCGACCAACTATCCATCCAGCCGTTCCATCAGGCTGCCGAATGTATAGCCTAAGTTATAGAATGTTTCAGCCAACCATTCCAACCCTTCAATATATAGAATAGCCATGTTCAACACTACAATCGCCGCGATGGGGATGATGACAGGAAGCAATCCCTTGATCCATTTATCAACTTTATCTTGTTTCAATTGGAGGCTCACCTCTTATGTATTCATCTTTACTGCAGCCCTTTCGTCTTCAAAACCGATCATCTTTACCGTATTATATTCCAAATCGTACTGTCGAAACACGAATTTCATCGTTCCATTAAGAATAGCCCTAACCGCGATGAATCGTCGGCCAATATTTGATCTTAATTGCAATACTTGTGCATCCGCCAATAATCCAATACATAGGTCCGCCAAAAAAATTGTACATGAACCGAATCATCTGCGCATGCCCCATTAGGTGTAGTTGGCGAGACTTGGAATCGATGAATATGAAAGGGAATCCTCGCTTTTGACACAAACCATCCGGCGGAACCATTCTATCTTTTTTCAGAAAAAAACGGCCGCCGCAGCCTATTACTCACTGCAGACAACCGTCTTCTTCACGATTTATTTTGGGTTGAAGGTCAGTACAGTTAACCTTCCTGGTTTGTAACATGACAATTCGGAATTCATTCATAAAGGAAAGGGACGGAAATATCCATTTCCGTAATATCCAATTTCGCCGTGCTCGATAATGAATTCTCCATGACTTATGCTTTAATGTGGTGTCCTAGCCCCGAAATGACCGTCATTTGCATTGACACCTACCATCATTTCATTATGACGTTGTTTGTGGCGCTACCCGATGAAGCGTACCTTGCTCATAGGCGTATGCCAGTTTAATTAATACCGGTTCACTGAAGGCTCTTCCTAAAAATTCAATCCCTACTGGGAGGTTCTCGTCCGCTGTATAACCCGCAGGAACAGTCACGGCCGGAAAGCCTGAGAATGGGCTTAAGCGATTATTGCTGCCAGCCGATTGATTTTCACCTATTTTTGCCGCGGTATTCGTAGACGAAGGATATATGAGTGCATCCAGATCATAATCCGCCATCACCTTAAGCAGAGATTCCTGTGTCAGCTTCGTCCGATTCAGGACAATGTCCTGATACTCTGCATCTTCTAATGTTTCTCTTTCATTTCTTGAAACTAGTGAGGATTCGATGGAAGGGTCAAACTGTTCGGAAGCAATAATCTCCTCCAATGTTTGATACGGTGCATCCTCTCCTAGAGAAGCTAGATAGTCATTTAATTGGAATTTAAATTCCCAGCTGCTTAAGCTTGGGTATTGTAAAATTTCTTCCAGATGGGGTACTTCCACATCCATCACAGTAGCGCCCAGCTTTTCCATATCGGCAATTGCGGTATCAATGACAGAATTGACCGCTTCATGTTCAGGTTCCGTACCGAACAAATCCCGAATAACGCCAATTCTTGCACCGTTTAACCCATCCTTATCAAGATAATCGGTATAGCTCACCGGGATCTCTCCGACACTGCGGGCCGTAACTATGTCAGATGGGTCATATCCGCTGATCGCATCGAGAATAATTGCTGCATCCTCGACGGTTCTCGCCATCGGACCGCCTACATCCTGCGTAAGCGCTAAAGGTATGATTCCATCCCTGCTGGTCAAACCGATCGTAGGACGAATGCCGACTAAACTGTTCAGTGTAGAAGGCAGCCGAATCGACCCACCCGTATCTGTACCCAACCCGGCAACACCGAAGTTTGCTGCAAGTGCGGCTGCAGTGCCCCCGCTGGATCCGCCGGGATATCTTGTCAGGTCGTAAGGGTTTAAAGTTTGTCCTCCCATTGAACTGTTCGTCAAGAAGGAAAATGCAAATTCCGAAAGATTCGATTTCGCTAAAATGATAGCTCCTGCTTCCTTCAACTTCTTAATTTGGAAAGCATCATCCGGAGGCAAAGAATCATCTAGGCAAAGACACCCTGCCGTTGTTTCCATATCCGCTGTATCATAGTTATCTTTTACGATGACAGGTATGCCATGTAGTAAGCTCCTAGGACCCTTTTCCTCCCTTTCCTTATCCAATGCCTCGGCAATTTCTACCGCAGCCGGATTGACTGTGATGATTGCATTGATCGACGGTCCTTGATCATCATATTCCTCAATTCGATCTATATACATCTGAACCAACTCTTTGGAGGTAATTTTGCCAGCATCCATCGCGGCTTGAATATCCATGATTGTTGCTTCCAAAAGTTCAAACGGCTTAATAGTTTCATAGAGTTTGGGCAGCAATATGTCTACTTGCTCTCGAGTCAGCTGGTCGCCAAAACCGAATGTTTCTTCACTATACCCCAGCATTACTCCCGATTGATAAACAGCCCCGATCTCTCCTGCATATTCATGGTCGTCCGGCACATCCGTAAACGGTTCACCGGTTTCACCAATATTCAATAACGGATACATCATGGCTGCGGCATCTTCACGAGTCAGCGGAGAACTATCCTCTATCCATTCCGGCGCCCCCACCCCTGCTTGCTGTGCTGTTTCTATCAGCAACTGGGAAAACTCCCCTTTTGTGATCACTTCATTAGAAGATTCCGCAAAAGCTTGAAGTGGATTCAATACGGAAACCGCTAATGTACTCGTTAACAGCCACTTTCCCCATCTTTTCATCTTCATCGTAATTCCTCCTCGTCTATGTATCGTTGATGAAGTAGACCCTTTTCATATGTCATTTTCACTAACATAAGAACCAGACCTATTGAATTAATCATATTCAATGTTAAGTTATTTAACAATAATGTTATAATATAAAAAAAACGCATACATATTCTTATATTTCATACTTACGTTTCAATGCTTAATTTTTCGAAACTTTTAGTTTTATGTCAATTTAATTGACACTAACTATATCGAATAAAAACCTATCTGACGAGTACATATAAAAAGACCTGTGCAGATGCACAGGTCTTCAGGCTAGCTTGGCAACGTCCTACTCTCCCAGGACCCTTCGGTCCAAGTACCATCGGCGCTGGAGGGCTTAACGGTCGTGTTCGGGATGGGTACGCGTGGTTCCCCTCCGCCATTGTTACCAAACCATATTTAGTTAAAGAAGCATTTCGGGGTCCCCGCAAAGTAATCGGCTGTTCACCTCGAAGATTTCTCTTCACTTTGTGGGGTACTTTTCTTGCTCCTTCAAAACTGAATGCGAAAGTGTAAGGTTGCAGTTCATGTCTTTCCATTGGGTCCCGAAAAAGTATCTGGGTAAGCTTCAACGCTTCACGTCACTTTTTTGGGTCATACTAAGGTGGATCTTTTGATTTCTCTGAACTTATTGTCACATCAAATGTGATTCATATTTGTTGTGACGTTAAGGTGGAAATCAAAAATCTGTGGATAAGCCCTCGACCGATTAGTATTCGTCAGCTCCATGCATTGCTGCACTTCCACCCCGAACCTATCTACCTCGTCGTCTACAAGGGGTCTTACGAATTGGGAAATCTCATCTTGAGGGGGGCTTCACGCTTAGATGCTTTCAGCGCTTATCCCTTCCGTACTTGGCTACCCAGCGGTGCTCCTGGCGGAACAACTGGTACACCAGCGGTACGTCCATCCCGGTC